>CANKNL010000042.1 GCA_947483345.1 Chitinophagaceae bacterium
CAGGATATTCCTGGTTAATGAACAGAAAATTTACCCAATTAAAGAAAAGAACATTCCTGGTATTTAATGTTGGGGTTAATAATATTCTGAATAACAGAAATATTGTTTCGGGTGGTTTTGAGCAGCTGCGTTTTGATTTTGCAGAAAAAAATACTAACAAATTTCCAGACAAACGTTTTTACGCTTATGGCATCAATTTCTTTGCCAGCGTAGGGATCAGATTTTAATAAATAAAACACGTAATAAACTTTTTAAAAAATAAAATTATGAACAAGATTCTTAAATTAATGACAGCGGTAATAATGGTTTTAACTGCCGTTACTTTCAGTGCCTGTAAAAAAACTTTTGATAATCCGCCGGGAGCTGCTGATCCTGCAATTGTAGCAAACACTTCTATTGCAGGTTTAAAAGCGACACATACCACTTCGGGTGCTTATAATGTAATTACAACTAATGTAATTATTTCGGGTGTTGTTGTTGCAGATGATAAAAGCGGAAATTTTTATAAGCAATTATATATTGAAGATGCAACCGGTGGTTTACAAATATTATTGGATGCAAACAGTCTGTATGGTTCGTACCCTGTAGGCCGTAAGATATTTATTAAATGTAACGGCCTTTGTATCAGCGATTATAACGGAACCATGGAGCTGGGCGTAAAAGCTACTGTTGCCGGTTTGCCATCGCTTGAAGGTATTCCTGCCAACCTGGTAAGCCAATATGTAGTTGGCGGTTCTTTAAATAATCCTGTTGTTCCTCATGTGGTTACATTGGCGCAGCTTACAACCGGTTTGCAGGACAAGTATCTGGGTACTTTAATACAACTGGATGGTTTTGCATTTACCAATCTTAGCGCCACTTATTCTGATACGTCGGCTTATAAAAGCACGGTAAACCTTGATTTAAAGAATTGTGCCAACCAAACTATTATTGTTCGCACAAGTGCATATTCAAATTTTGCTGCACAAAAAGTAGCACAGGGCCGTGGAAGCATTTATGCTATTTATACAACTTTTGGAACAACCAAACAACTGATTTTAAGGGATACCAGTGATGTTAAATTTTATGATACATATGCCTGTCCTTTGCCTCCCGGAACAGTTTTCTTACAGGATTTTGAATCAATAGGAGCAAATAACGGTGCACTAAGTTTACCCGGTTGGAAAAACATTGGAGAATCAGGAGGCATTCTTTTTCAGAATGCAGTTTTTGGTTCAACTAAATGTGCTAAAGCATCAGCATTTGGTACAGGAGCTTCAACCGTTTCAAGTTGGTTAATTACACCTGCTATCAGCCTTACCGGAACCACAGCACCTAAACTTACTTTTTTACAGGCCGCAGGTTTTGCAACCGGTGCAACTGTTTTACAGGTATTGGTATCTACCAATTATGCCGGCAGCAATACGCCTTCAGCATCTACCTGGACATCCATATATTCAAACACAGCAACCACACCAACAACCGGTTTTGGAACGTTGGCCAGTATTGGCAATTTGAATTTATCAGCTTACATAGGTCAAACGATCTATATCGCATTTAAATATGATGGCGGCGACCCGACGAAGACCACAACTTATGAAGTTGATGACGTAAAGGTTACGGCTAACTAAAAATAATTCCAATAATAAGAGTCATGGTTTTTAATCATGACCCTTATTTTTCTTTCAGAAGACAAACTTCAAAAATGGCTATTATGAAAAAACTATATTTTATAATTACTTTATTTACTGTTTCTTTAAGTGGCTGGAGCCAGTTACTTACAGAGCAGTTTCCATACACACCCGATGCGGTTTTGGGTTTATCTGCGCAAAGCCAGAGCGGTAGCAGTCCATGGTCAATCATCAACACTGGAGATTCTATCCTGGTTAATGCAGGTAGTTTAACCTATGCGGGCCTTGCAGCTTCAGTAGGTAATAAAGTGAAATTTGATGGATCAGGAACTGATTATTACACCAATTTCTCTACGCAAACCACCGGATCAATATACAGATCATTTATTCTGAACGTTTCTTCATTAGGCACCCTTGGTCTTACAGGTGGCTATTTCAATGGATTTATTCAGGGAGCCAGCACCACCGTTTTTGGGGCAACAGTTTGGACCCGCTTAAGCACTACAGCCGGTAAATATAACGTAGGTATTTCTACAAGAAGTAGTGCATCTCCAATAAGTTGGTTAGCTAGTGATTTGACCCCTGGGGTACCATGTTTTATTGTTGCAGCATACGATATCAATGCAGGTGTGGGGGATGATGTTGCCCGTATTTGGTTAAATACATCCGCAATTGGAGCAGCCGAACCTGCCGCTGATGCTACTTCTGTGCCCGCAACAGATATGGCAAGTGTAGGAAGAGTTTTTTTAAGACAGGATAATCCCACCAACACCCCTTTTATAGAATTTGATGAACTGCGGATTGGTACAACCTGGGCACAGGTAACACCATCTGGTGCTGCTTCTCCAACATTAACAGCAACTGCACTAACTGCTTTTGGTAACGTTTGTATAAATACAACTGCCGGCCCTAATTCATTTACAATAACAGGTACAACACTTACCACTGCTGATGTTACTATTGGTACATTGGCTGGCTTTACCTATGATACTACCGGTGGTGTTGGATATGTGAGTTCTTTAAATATACCACATGCTGCCGGTGCATTTTCAAAACAAATATTTGTAAAATTTTCGCCAACATTAGTACAATCTTATAATGGTAATATACCAGTTGGTGGTGGCGGTGCTGCTTCAATTAATGTGGCTGCTGCCGGTTCGGGTATTAACACAGCTCCGGTGGTTTCTACTGGTGCTGCCAGTGCAATAACAGCATCAAGTGCTACCCTTGCCGGAACTGCAACAACACCATGTTCAGCAATTACAACGTACGGAATTGAGTATAGTCTTACAAACGGTTTTCCAAACGGAACAGGTACACCTGCTCCATCCTCTAATATTAGTGGTGGTAATTTCAGCTCTAATATTCTGGGTCTAACAGCAAGTACAACTTATTATTATAAAGCCTATGCTACAAATGGCGGAGGTACTACTTATGGTTCACAATTGTCTTTTGCAACAGCTGCTGCCACACCAACATTATCTGCTACAGCACTCACTTCATTTGCAAATGTGTGTATCAATACAACATCTGTAACAAATTCATTTACCATTACCGGTACTGCATTAACGGCTGCTAATGTAACTGTTGATCTGCTCAGCGGCTTTACCTATTCTACTTCAATTGGCGGTCCTTTTACAACTTCGTTAAGTTTAGTACAAGGGGGAGGCGCTTTTTCTCAAATTATTTATGTTTCGTTTTTTCCCGTCGCTGTACAATCTTATAACGGTAATATACCTGTTGGTGGTGGTGGAGCTGCTTCAATAAATGTGGTTGCAACCGGAGCTGGTGTAAATACAATCCCAACAGTTACTACAGGTGCAGCATCTGCTATAACAACAACTACTGCAACTTTAGCAGGTACAATTCCTGCAAATGGTTGTACCGCTGTAACAGCTTATGGTATTGAATACAGTACAACTATTGGTTTTCCAAATGGTAGCGGAACACCGGTTACTTCAAGCAATCTTAGTGGAATAAATTTCTCATCAAATAGTATAGGCTTATCTCCTAATACGCCTTATTATTATCATGCTTATGCAACCAATTCAGGTGGTACAGGCTATGGTAATGAGCAAACATTTACAACGCAGGCATTAACTCCTACATTAAGTGCCACTGCCTTATCAGCATTTGGTAATATTTGTATCAATACTACTGCCGGTCCTAATTCATTTAACATAAATGGATCGGCACTTAATGTAACCAATGTAAACATCGGTCCATTAACCGGCTTTACATTTTGTACAACAGCAGGCGGTGCATATACAACTTCTTTAAGTTTAGTACAACCTGGGGGTACTTTTACCCAGGCCATCTTTGTAAATTTCACGCCAAGTCTGGTACAATCTTATAATGGCAATATTTCTGTAACTGGTGGAGGAGCAGCAGCAATCAATGTGGTGGCTTCAGGTTCAGGTATCAATACAATTGCAACAGTTGCAAGTGGTGCAGCAAGTGCTATCACTTCTATTTCTGCAACTGTTGCAGGTACCATACCTTCAATTGGTTGTTCGGCCATTACTGCTTATGGTGTTGAGTGGAGCTTATCTAATGGTTTTCCCAATGGAAGCGGAACTGCGGTACCATCAACAAATCTGGTCGGTATCAATTTCTCTTCAGCCTTAACCGGTCTGGCACCAACAACTACTTATTATTACCATGCTTATGCTACCAATAATGGCGGTACAGCTTATGGGGTACAAGGATCATTTACAACAGCAACACCCACTTTATCTGCATCAACACTTACAGGTTTCGGCAATGTATGTTTAAATGCAACTACGGGTCCTAATTCATTTACTATAACAGGTACCAATCTTACTACAGCCAATGTTACTGTTGCTGCTTTGGCAGGATTTACTTACTCAACAACCGCGGGGGGTATTTTTACCGCAACATTAAGTTTACCACAACTCAGTGGTGCTTATTCACAACAAATATTTGTAAAGTTTACACCAACTTTAGTGCAATCGTACAATGGCAATATTTCTGTTGGTGGCGGTGGCGGTGCAACACAAAATGTAGCTGCAACCGGTGCTGGTGTTAATACAACGCCTTCTGTAACCAGCGGTGCGGCGAGTGCTATAACACAAATTACAGCAACTGTTGCCGGAGCTATTCCTGCAAACGGCTGTACAGCTATAACTGCTTATGGTATTGAATACAGCATTGCTGCAGGTTTCCCTAATGGAACAGGAACAGCGGTTGCTTCAACCAATTTAAGTGGCGTTAATTTTAGTTCTGATCTTTTAGGTTTAGCACCAAGCACAACTTATTATTATCATGCTTATGCTACCAATGCCGGTGGTACAACTTATAGTACACAGGGCTCATTCACCACATCCGCTCCGGTATTAACGGCAACACCACTTACGGGGTTTGGGGCAAATTGTATCAATACAACCGCAGGGCCAAATTCATTTATTATAAACAGTAATGCAGTTACTGTGGCCAATATAAATGTTGGCCCATTGACTGGTTATACTTTCTCGGCCACATCAGGTGGAACTTACAACACTTCATTAAGCTTGTTACATTCTGCAGGGCCATACACACAAACCGTATTTGTGAAATTTACCCCAACAGCCGTACAATCTTATAATGGCAATATTCCGATTAGCGGAGGAGGAGCACCCATTACCATTAATGTAGTTGTAAGTGGAAGTGGTGTAAATACTGTTGCTACGGTTCTTACCGGAAGTTCAGCCATACTCAATCCGAATTCAGTAACATTGAGTGGCTTGGTAAGCAGCATTGGTTGCAGTCCGGTAATAACTTATGGTATAGAATACAGCGGTATCAGCGGTCTTACTAATGGCCTGGGTACTAAAGTAAATTCAACCAATTTAAATTCCGGTATTTTCTCTGCAACTTTAAATGGATTGGTGCAGGGCGGTAAATACTATTACAAAGCATGGGCCATTAATAACGGTGGTATTGCTTATGGTGCTGAACAAAGCTTTACTTTGAGTAATATCCCTTCGGGATTTATCATTTATAGTAACCCTATACAACGTGGTACCAACCTGCATTATACCTACAATGGTATTAAGCCGGGTCATTATGAAGTACAGATCATTAACAGCTTGGGGCAATCAGTTTTTCAACATGAGCTGATCATATCGGTTAATTTTATTGATGATAACTTTATGGTACCTGGTACTTTGGGAACCGGTGTTTACAGTTTACGTATTACCAGCCCGGATTTTAGAGATGATAAAATATTTATGATCAGATAATTGATCGTAAAATGATAATATAAAGTCAGAGGCTTCCACGAGGGAAGCCTCTGTTATTTGGAAAACGTTCATGTCAGAATTTTAGAACAAGAACAAATTAAAGTGCCATGCTGACAGCATATGCCAATTGGTACTATGTTTGCACACATGTACTAAAACTAAAAGACTATGCAAAAAGGAAGTATACGTGTTCAAACGGAGAACATTTTCCCAATAATTAAGAAATTTTTATATAGCGAGCATGACATTTTTATTCGTGAGCTGGTAAGTAATGCAGTTGATGCTAATCAAAAGCTGAAGACACTTTCATCAATTGGTGAGGCCAAGGGTGAACTGGGCGATTTAAGAATTGATATTAAAATTGATAAAGAAAAGAAAAGCTTAACCATTTCTGATACCGGATTGGGTATGACAGATGAAGAAGTTGATAAATACCTGAACCAGGTGGCATTTAGTGGTGCGGAAGAGTTTTTAGAAAAATACAAGGGCCAGAATGAAGCCAATATTATAGGTCATTTTGGATTGGGCTTTTACAGTTCTTTTATGGTAAGTGAAAGGGTAGAAGTTTTTTCTAAAAGTTTTAAAGAGGGCAGCAAAGCGGTTCGTTGGGAATGTGATGGTAGTCCGGAATTTACACTGGAAGAAATAGAAAAAGAAAGCAGGGGTACTGATATTGTGTTGCATTTGAATGCTGAAAGTGAAGAGTTTCTGGAACCATCTAGGATTAGTACCGTATTGGAAAAATTCTGCCGCTTCCTCCCAATCCCCATTTTTTTCGAGGACAAACAAATTAACAATCCGGCTCCGGCCTGGACAAAAAAGCCCTCAGAATTAACCGACGAAGATTACCAGAATTTTTATAAAGAGTTATATCCTTTCGGTGAAGCACCATTGTTCTGGATACATTTAAATGTGGATTATCCATTCAACCTCACTGGCATTTTATATTTTCCAAAAATTAAGCAGAGCTACGAAATACAAAAAGATAAAATTCAATTATACTGTAACCAGGTTTTTGTAACCGATGAGGTTAAAGATATTGTTCCGGAATTTTTAATGTTGATGCATGGTGTGATCGATAGTCCGGATATACCGTTGAACGTAAGCCGCAGTTATTTACAGGGCGACCCGAATGTGCGTAAGATCAACAGTCACATCACCAAAAAAGTAGCTGATAAGTTAGAAGAGATATTTAAAAACGACCGTAAGCAGTTTGAAGAAAAATGGGAGAGTCTTGGTTTGTTTGTGAAGTATGGAATGATGACGGATGATAAGTTCTTAGAGAAGGCGAATAAATTCCATATTCTGCAGGATTGCAAAGATGAAAAATTTTATACCCTGGAAGAATACAGATTGGCAACTGAAACCTTGCAGAAAAATAAAGATGGGAAACTCGTTATTCTGTATACAACCAATCCCGTGCAGCAGGATGCATACATACAACAGGCCGCAGCAAAGGGTTATATGGTAGTTAAGCTGGAAACCATCATCGACAATGGTTTTTTAAACCAGATGGAAATGAAATGGGAGAACGTGCAGTTTGTGAGGGTTGACAGTGATATTGTTGATAATTTAATTGATAAGCAGGAGGGCGGTGATAGTGTGTTGAGCAAAGAGGATGAAACAAAATTGAAAGATCTTTTCGCAGTTAAAAATCCTGAAATAAATGTATCGGTAGAAGTGAAAGGATTAAGTGCCGATGCGCCACCGGTGGTTGCCACCAGGCCTGAGTTTATGCGTCGTATGAAAGACATGGCGGCCATGCAGGGTGGTATGGGAGCGTTTTATGCCAACATGCCTGATGAGGTTACACTGACTGTAAATGGTAACCATGCTATTTATAAGACAGTGTTAGCTGAGACTGAAAAAGAAAAGCAGGAAAAGCTGGTTCATAATTTGGCAGACCTTGCCTTGCTATCGCAGGGATTATTAAAAGGAAACAGTTTAACCAGCTTTATAAACAGAAGTGTGGAGTTGATGGGGTAGGTGTTTGGCCACTAAGCAGATTGTTATTTTAAAAGCATGTAGCATTTCTACATGCTTTTAAAATTTAAGGCCATTAGTAGAGGCCTGACACCTAAACGGTTTCAAGAATGACCGCTTCTATGTATTTCATCTTTTTACTATGCCAGATTTCGGTATAGCCTGCTTTTAAAAAAAGCTCTTTGTGCAGCGGGTTTACATAAATGATGCTGATCTTGCGTGGGTTGTTTTGTAAACTGTTGCAAATGTTATTCACCACCGCACTCATAATAATTTCATCAAAAGGGTTGAATAAAAAAATGCAATCTACATCATCGGGTATGTCAAAATAAAAAGCATCGTTATTGATTACTTTAAAATTGAAGGTTAAAACCTGCTCCTTTGTTTTTGTAAGATTTTCAGTTGCTGTATGGCAAAGTGTTTTCGAAAAATCCAGCCCCGTTACCTGTTTAAATCCTTTGTGGGCGGCAACACAGAGGGCACGGCCTTTGCCACTTCCCAGGTCTAAAAAATGATTGCGTATGGTTGCCGGTAATTGTTCAAATAGGTCTTCAAGCAATGAGTAACTTACCGGCATGTAGATGGTGGCATGCGAAATGTCTATACCTTGTTTTTCCAGGTTATGTAATTCATCTGCTCCGGTGGTGTTGATGCCATATTTTTTTTCGCCTTTAATTTCCTGTTTGATCATATACCAGGCAATCTTAACATCCCAGTTAATAAACAGGAAGAAAAAATATTTTATGTAGCTGAGTGTTTTCATGATTCGCTGCTCCGCAGGTCGATCACTTTTAGTTGTAAACTCACATTACCGTTCCATTCATTTTCATCTAAAGTAAAAACAAGGTCAACTGGTTTTTTCAGCAGTTCAAATTTATCGGCCAGGTTAAAACCAATGCCGGTAAATGAAATGGTACCCTGTTTAACTACAAAACGAATATGCAGTTCTTTTGCGATTTTTGAATAGCCGGTGTCCTGTACATTTTTTGCAATAAAAACAGGGCGCATATTTTCTGGACCAAAAGGTTCCATTTGGCAAATGAGGTTGTAAAAATTTTGTGTTAAATCTGCGAAAGAAATTTCAGTGTCAATAATAATTTCTGGAATTAACAGCTGTTCGGGAATAGTGGCGGATACCGTTTCTTCAAATTTGTTGGTAAAAGCAACAACATTTTCGGGTAATAAGGAAAGCCCTGCAGCTGCAAAATGACCGCCATAGCCCAATAAATATTCGCGGCAGGCATGAATGGCTTCATATAAATTAAAACCAGGTACACTTCTGGCACTGCCTGTTACTATGCCACCACTTTGGGTAAGCACAACTGTTGGCCGGTACCAGGTTTCAATCAGTCTGCTGGCCACTATGCCAACAACACCCTTATGCCAATGATCACGAAAAACAACAGTCGTTTTTTTATTTTGAAGTGCAACATCTTCATTAATGATGCCTAAGGCTTCAGCTGTAATACTGCTATCGGCCTCTTTACGATCGGTATTATCGCTGTGCAGCATTTCGGCAAATGCCAGAGCTTTGTTGTAATCATCTTCTATAAATAACTGCACGGCTTTTTTTGCATCATCCATACGGCCGGCTGCATTTATCCGAGGCGCAATAACAAATACAACATTATTGATGGATAATTTTTTTTGAATGCCGCCTAAAAAAATAAGCGCTTTTATACCGGGGTTGGGGTTGCTGTTTATTTTTTCTAAACCATAATAAGCAAGTATTCGGTTCTCACCGGTCATGGGTACAATATCAGCCGCAATAGCTGTGGCAACCAGATCGAGGTAACAGAGATAATGCGTGTCATCAATATGCAGTTCTGTTGCCAATGCAGTGATCAGTTTAAAGCCAACACCGCATCCACAAAGTTCTTTATACGGGTAATTGCAATCTTTTTGTTTAGGATTGAGGATGGCTATTGCCGGCGGAATTTCTTCATCGGGTAAATGATGGTCGCAAACAATAAAATCAATACCGATATCTTTTGCATACGTGATCAGGTCAACCGATTTGATACCACAGTCTAAAGAAATGATCAATGAAAAATCATTTTCTTTGGCATAGTCAATGCCCATTTTGCTTACACCATAACCTTCACGATAGCGATGCGGAATATAAAAATCTAAAAGGGCGGGTTCATAAATTTTGCAAAGAAAATTGTACATGCAGGCAACAGATGTGGTACCATCTACATCATAATCGCCAAAAACCAGTATTTTTTCTTTTTTTTCTATGGCATGTAGAATACGGTTTACGGCCTTTTTCATATCCTTCATCAACCAGGGTGCATGTAAATCGCTTAGTTGAGGTCTGAAATAATGTTTGGCTTTTTCAAAATCATCAAAATCCCGCTGTGTTAATAGGCGGCATAGGGCAGGGTTTATTTTAAGGGATTGTTGTAAAGCCAGCGTCTTGCTTTCATCTGCCTGTAATATTTTCCATCTTTTTTCCATATTAAAATTTACGGTCGGTAGTAAATCGTACCAGTTCTTCCATAACTTTTCTTGTGGGGTTTTCTGGAAAACTGTTTAAAATGGCCAATGCCTCATCGCGGTAATCATTCATTTTTTCTGCGGCATATTTGATGCCACCTGTTTCAGTGACTGTATCAATAACAAATTTTACTTTTTTTGAATCTTTGTTCTCATTTTTGATAATATAAATTAGTTTTCTTTTAAGCGGTGCCGCAATATTATTTAAAGTATATATCAAGGGCAGGGTAAGTTTTTTTTCTTTAATATCATTGCCAGTCGGTTTGCCAATATCGGCTTTTCCATAATCAAAAAGGTCGTCTTTAATTTGAAATGCAATACCAACTTTTTCACCAAAAATTTTCATTTTAGCAGTAATGTCTTCATCTTTACTTGTGCTGTAAGCCCCTACAGCACAGGCTGAGGAAAGTAATGAAGCTGTTTTATTCCGGATAATCTCAAAATAAATTTTTTCATCTAAATTTAATTTCCGGGTTTTTTGTAGTTGTAGCAATTCGCCTTCGCTCATTTGTTTTACAGCATCAGATAATATGTGTAAATGTCTGAAATCATTATTTGAAGTAGCTAAAAGTAATCCTTTGGAGAGTAAATAATCACCAACAAGTACAGCGATTTTTTTATTCCATAACGCGTTAATGGAGAAGAAACTTCTGCGTTCAAGTGAGTCATCCACTACATCATCATGTACCAAGGTTGCGGTATGTAACAACTCCACCAATGCTGCTGCACGGTAAGTGCTTTCATTAATGTCGCCATGTAATTTTGCACTTAACAATACAAACATCGGTCGTAACTGTTTACCCTTGCGTTTGATGATGTACTTCATGATCGTGTCAAGCAAAGGGGTTTCACTTTTAACAGCATCGGTAAACTTTTTTTCAAAAGTTTTAAGTTCGGCACCTATAATTTTATTAATAAAATCCATAAAGTAAAATCAGCAATATCGTTTAGAAAAAAGGTACAATCAATATTTTGGTGTAAAATGCAACGAAAGTACTAATATCTGTGTCTTACCAATAAAATTGAATAAAAAATTTAGACATAATTGAAAAAAATAATAAAATAACTTTGATTATTAGACTGTATATGATACTTTTGCACTAATATAATAATTACGTATTCTAAATTAGCTTAATTTATAAATCATGATAAATAACAAATACAAAATCTTTTTAGGGATTATTTTTTTAATTTCAGCAACGGTTGTTAATGCACAAGTTGGTGGAGCAGGAAGTGTCTATGATTCTTCTGTTATTCCCGCTAAAAGAATGAATCAGCAAAATGAATTTTGGAATAGCACCTATAATTTTCCTGCCAAGCCAAGAAATATGTGGGAAGTAGGCGTTTCCGGTGGTATGTTCACTGTAAGTGGTGATGTGGCTGCTAAATTGCCAACATTTGGTTTTTCGGCACATATTCGCAAAGCTTTTGGATATATCTTTTCATTACGTGTGCAATATTTAAATGCAACCGGTAAAGGGTTAAACTGGAAATCCAGCAGCAACTATGGTAAAAACCCGGCCTGGAATACCAACTTACCAGTTGGCCAAAGGTATTTCTCTCCCGAAAGGACTAATACTGGACAAATTATTTTAACAGACCATAATGGTAATGTTTCACAAAAACAAGATCAGGTTTTTTATAATTATAAAGTGCATATGCAGGATTTGGGCATACAGGGCATTGTGACTTTAAATAACATTCGCTTTCACAAGCAAAAAACCGGCATTGTAATTTATGGTGGTGGTGGTATTGGTGTATCCTGGTTTAAAACAATGATCAATGCTTTAGATGCCAATGGCCGTAATTACAGCGCCTTGTTTAATCCTTTAGTAACACCTGCTTATAAAAACAGAAAAGATATTTTAAAAACTTTAAAAGCAGGCATGGATAAGTCTTATGAAACGGTTGCGGATAATGAGTTAACCAGTCGTCCTAAACTTGGAGATAATACTTTGAAGCCTTCAGGAACTGTTCTTGCAGGTATTGCTATCAGGTTGAGTAAAAGAATAAATTTAGCACTGGAAGACAGATGGACTTTTGTAAAGACTGATTTACTTGATGGCCAGCGTTGGCAGGAACATGCTAATGGCGATGCTGTTTTAACCAGAGATTTTGATTCTTATAATTATCTTTCACTTGGTTTAAATGTAAACCTTGGAGCAAAATCTGTTGAACCACTATGGTGGGTTAATCCTTTGGATTATGCGTATGATGAGTTGAGAAACCACCGCAATGTTAAAATACCTAAGAATGATTGTGCTGATGCTGATGGCGATGGTGTTTGCGATCATTTAGACAGAGAACCTAATACACCTGCCGGATGCCCTGTTGATACACATGGTGTAACAAGAGATACAGATGGTGATGGCGTACCTGATTGTAAGGATAAGCAATTGATTACACCAACAGAATGTCAGCCAGTAAATGCTGATGGAGTTGGAAAATGCCCGGATCCGGAATGTTGTAAAACACCTCCGGTTGCTATTGCCCCGGTTTGCCCTTGCGATTACCCGGCTTTAATTTTTAAAGCCAATACCATTGCTTTATCAGTTGATAATAAGGCGATGCTGGCCACTGTTGCCGCTAAATTAAAAGCAAATCCAAGTTGCCAGATATCTATTTTTGGATATCCCGAGGCATCAAAAGCATCACAGGCTAATTGCCAGAAAAGATTAGAAACCATTAAAATTTATCTGATCGAAAAAGAAGGTATTAGTGCAGACAGAATTACAACTAATTGTGAAGTTGGTGCTGGAGATAAGAATACAGTAGATGTTAAATGTAATTAATACAGTATAACTTGTAATATATCAATAGCCCCCCGTTCATCGGGGGGCTGTTTTTTAAAAAACCCTTCTTTATCAAATCATTAACTGTCGTTTTTTGGCTATTTGTTTATTTAAAGACATTTTTGAGTTATTTACGTTAATTTTGCATTCCTTTATGAGATTTATAAAATTAGTTTTAACATCAGCGCTTTTACTTGTAGTTGTATCGTCTTGTAATAAATACAACAAGGTTACAAAAAGTAAGGATTATGAATACAAGTTAAAAATGGCTGATGAATATTATGGCAAAGGGAAATATAAAATTGCTCAACAGTTATATGAAGAACTTTTTCCGGTATTTAAAGGATCGGTAAAGTTTGAGGAGTTATATTTTAAAGATGCGTATTGTTTTTATTATATGAAGTCTTTTGCAGATGCGGAAAATCTTTTTAAAGGATTTTTAGAAGTTTTTCCAAATAGTACAAAAGCCGAAGAGGTTGATTATATGCGGTCTTATTGTTTTTATAGGCAATCACCTAAGTTGGAATTGGAGCAGGTTAATACGGTGAGGGCAATGGGCATGATGCAGACTTTTATAAACACGCATCCTGGATCAGAACGCAATAAGGAGGCTTCTGAAATAATTGATAAATGCAGGGCCAAATTAGAACAAAAAGAATATCGATCAGCTGAACTATACTATAATATGGGGCAATACCGGGCAGCGGCCATTGCATTTACCAATTTAACCAATAACTATCCCGAATCATTGAAAGGCGAGTACTATAAAGTTAAAACAGTAAAAGCGTATTATAAATTTGCCAGATTAAGTGTTCAGGAAAAGCAAATTGAGCGTTTTGAAAAAGTGATTGGTGAATATCAGGATTTTGTAGATCGTTATCCGGAAAGTAAACTATTAAAAGAAGCAGAAAGTTTTAGTCATTTAAGTCAAAATCAAATAAAAGCAATTAAATATGAGCAAACTCAGACGTCAGCTAAGCGCTAATACCAGCAGTGTTGTAGAACCTAAAAAATTATCTGATATTAAGGAAAAAACAGGTAATCTGTATGAATCTATTGCCATTATTGCAAAAAGAGCAAATCAGATCAATATTACGTTGAAAGAAGAATTACATAATAAACTGGAAGAGTTTGCTAGTCATACCGACAGTTTGGAGGAAATTCATGAGAATAAGGAACAAATTGAAATTTCAAAAGCCTATGAGCGGATGCCTAATCCGGCTTTATTGGCAACTCAGGAATTTATGGAAGATAAAGTGTACTTCCGTAGAAATGACGAAGATTTATTCAGTTAAGTACTACAGATATTTTAGCATCTTATTTAGTTAAGATGTCATAATTTTAACCCGTATCATTAAAAATGGTACGGGTCTTTTTATGTTACAGAACAAAAAAATAGTTTTGGGTGTTAGTGGCAGCATTGCGGCTTACAAATCGGCAGCACTAACCCGTCTTTTAATTAAAGCCGGTGCTGAAGTGAAGATTGTAATGACTTCGGCTGCTAAAGATTTTGTAACGCCATTATCCTTATCCACATTATCAAAAAATTCCGTTTTAACTGATCTGGCCCTTAACGATTCCTGGGCTAATCATGTTATGCTTGGACGTTGGGCAGATATGATGTTAATAGCGCCTTTAAGTTGTAATACTTTGTCTAAAATGGCTTCCGGTTCATGTGATAATTTATTGATGGCCGTTTATCTTTCTGCAACCTGTCCGGTAGTGGTGGCACCCGCCATGGATGAAGATATGTGGCTGCATGGTACTACAAAAAAGAACCTGGAAACGATAAAAGCATTTGGCAATCACATTATCCCTGCAGTACATGGAGAATTGGCAAGTGGTTTGATAGGTGAAGGTAGAATGGCCGAACCCGAATTCATTGTAAATTGGCTGAACCGATTTTTTTTAAATGAAAATGAATTACAAGGGAAAAAGGTTTTGATCACTGCCGGCCCCACTTATGAAAAAATTGATCCGGTACGTTTTATTGGAAATCATTCTTCGGGAAAAATGGGTATCGCCATTGCTGAAGAAATGAAAAAAAGAGGAGCCGATGTTACATTGGTACTTGGGCCATCTGATATTAAAGTACAAAGCGGGATAAAGCTCATAAACATAGAATCCGCAGCCGATATGCTTGAAGCCTGCGAAAAAATATTTCCATCAACAGATATGGCCATTATGAGTGCTGCAGTTGCAGACTATACCCCCTTGAGTATAGCCAGCGAAAAAATAAAAAAAACCGATACTGATCTGTCTATACAATTAACCAAAACAAAGGATATTTTAAAGCTAATGGGAGCGCTTAAAACAAAAGATCAGATTGTTGTTGGCTTTGCACTGGAAACCAATAACGAAAAGGAAA
>CANKNL010000043.1 GCA_947483345.1 Chitinophagaceae bacterium
ACTGCCGAGGCTACCGGGTGAGCAAAATCGGGGTAGTCAACAGACTCTTTGTTAAAGGTTCCAAAATCAGTGAAGGTTAAGCCCTCTCCTTCCAAAACAGAGATCAGATCTTCTTTGCAATCAAATCCTGCATGATCGCATCCTAGGGCAATAGGTAGTTTTAAATTAAAGGGTGACATTTTGAGTTATGAGTTATGAATGTATAATGACAATATTCTGAGTACTAAAGTTAACTCATAATTCATGATTCAACATTCCTAATTCCTTCCTAACTCCACTCTTTTTCTTCTTTGGCTTTTTTTCTGTCTATGCGGGCAACCAGAATCACACTGATCTCATATAATAACAGCAACGGAATAGCTACAATCGTTTGGCTGGTAACATCCGGTGAAGGGGTTATCACTGCAGCTACAATAAGAATAATAACGAATGCGTATTTTCGGTATCGGTTCAAAAATTTGGCCGTTATTAATCCGATCTTTCCCAATACATAGGCCAGAATGGGTAATTCAAATGCAATACCACAGCCTAAGATCAAATTGGTAAGACTGTCTATATAATCATTAATTGAGGGCCGGTATATGATGGCTCCGGATTTTCCGAGTGTAAAACTGGCTAAAAAATTAAAAGTAAAAGGCGCCAATAAATAGTAACCAAAGGCAGCACCCAAAAAGAAACAAAGTGATACCCAGAATATACTTCCCCGGGCATATTTTTTTTCTTTGGGAGAAAGAGCAGGTTTAACAAAGCGCCAGAATTCCCAAAAAATATAGGGAAAAGCCACAATGATTGCACCAATTAATGCAATGGAAATAGCAGATGTGAACGTGCCATTAACCTCAGTTACCTGGAAGTCGATTTTTACCGGTGGCATGCATAATCCATTCCCAATACCCAGCCAATGCCCAAACCGGCATAAGGCATCATAGGTAATGAATTTTTGACTGGAAGGTGCAAGGATGATCTCATCATAAACCCAATCAATACAAACAAAAATGGCAATAGCAGCTGCCAGCCAAACAATTACTGAACGCATCAAATGCCAGCGTAATGCCTCAATATGCCCCATAAACGACATCTCTTCCGGCTCCGGATTATCTTTACTACGCAGACGTTTAAAAAATTTTTTTCTATCTGATGATTCTGATTCCAATAGTATAATGTTAAACCCGTTCGGTTAAAATTAGTTTGAACAGGGATGGCAAAGGTAAAGCACTAAGGCCTTATTTTGCCTATTTATAGTATTAAAATGAATATACCGGGGATTAAAAATATCTGTAAAAAGAGAAGTCCCTGTAGAAACAGGGACCGTTACCAAAACTAACTGCTTATGAGAAAATTGAATTGTCGTTGTTGAAATTCTATTTATACTAAATGCAAAACTGATGCCAAAGGTTTTTTCATTACTGTTAAGTATTTCTTAATGCTTTATATTCAGTAATCTAAGACCATCACTACCTTAACGAAAAAAAGAACTTATTATTTTTAAATATGTCATAATTATCATGATTAAGCCTAAAAATTGTATAAAAAAGATATCATTATATAGACTTTGTATTAAATCCCGGGTTTAATAAAAATAAAAAACACGCCTATTTTAAGCGTGCTTTAACAATTCTATATGGATTTTACTTTTACATAAAACCTTTGATCAGGTCCATTAATCCAGCCCCGCCTGTTTTTTGTTGCTGGTTTTGGGCCCCGCCTGCCAGTTTGGATACAATATCCATTAATCCACCACCACTTTGTTTGTCAGCACCACCGGTAAACTGACCAATCAAATCCTGGAAATTAAATCCGCTGTTACCACTACTTTGCTGTTCCTGTACCAATTCGGTTGTTTTACCTCCGGTAATCGAGTTTAGCAATCCTTCCAATGAAAAAGTACTATTGTTAGGGTCGTTGGTTTTATTGATTAGATCAGTTATTACATTTGGGATTAAGCTGCTTGCAACTTGATTTGCCTGTCTGCCACCCAAATTAAATGACGTCAGCAGCTTACCCGAAAAATGCCCGATCATCATATTTACAATAGGGTTACTTAATATACCATTGCCCTGATTCGTTTTAGTATTGAATAAAGAAATAATGTTCTCCAAACCACCTCCGGCCACCATATTACGAAGGCCCGAAGCAACGGTATTGGTGGCTTCTGCAACCACTTCATTATTCTGTTCGTTTGGTATATCAGGATTGTTTATAACCGCATCACCTGCAGACCCTTTTACCAGGTTAAATAGTTCTTCCAGCATTTTTTATTTTTTAATGATCAATATTAAAACAGGCTGATCTTTAGTTCTGACTCGTTAATTTTTCTGCATTTTCTGCAAATTGCAAGGCTTCCAAAAACTCATTTATTTCGCCATTTAAAATGCTGTCTAAATTATAAACCGTTAACCCAATACGGTGATCGGTAACACGGCCCTGCGGAAAATTATAGGTTCTTATTTTGGCACTCCTGTCGCCGGTACTTACCAGACTTTTACGCATATGAGCGGTGGCTTCCTCCACTTTTCTTACCTCTTCATCATACAATCTGGTTCTCAGCATTTCCATCGCTTTAATTCTGTTGCCCAATTGCGACCGATCTGTTTGACACATCACAACAATACCGGTTGGCTTATGTGTAAGAAATACTTTGGTCTCTACTTTATTTACATTTTGGCCACCGGCACCACCACTTCTGGCCGTTTCCATTTTTACATCCGATTCTTTTAATTCTACATCTACATCTTCGGCCTCGGGCATTACCGCTACTGTCACTGCACTCGTATGTACACGGCCACTGGCTTCGGTATCAGGCACTCGTTGCACACGGTGTACGCCACTTTCAAATTTTAAAACGCCATATACGTCATCACCAACTACTTCTACCTGCACCTCCTTATAACCTCCCACGGTTCCATCGCTTTCGCTTAATATGGCCGTTTTCCAACCTTTCTTTTCGCAGTATTTTAAATACATGCGTAGTAAATCGCCGGCAAAAAGAGAAGCCTCATCACCGCCTGTTCCGGCTCTTATTTCCAAAATGGCATTCTTTTCGTCATACGGATCTTTTGGGATCAACATATTACGAAGCGTTTTTTCAAAGGTCTCTTTTTTTATTTCCAATTCGGGTAATTCCTGTTTGGCAAGACTCCGCATTTCTTCATCATCGCCATTCAGTACTTCTTTATTAAAGGCAATATCATCCAATAGTTTTATATACTCGTTTCTAACAAGTACAATTTTTTCCAAACTGCGATATTCCTTACTGGTAGCAGTGAATTTTTTGTTGTCGCTTACAATCTCAGGATTGGTGAGTGCAACGCCCAAATTATCGAATCGTCCTTTTATAGCATCTAATTTATCTAACATGGTGTATTTTATTTTTTACAGGCGCTTGTAACATTTTTCATCATTGTTGTGTCACTCACTTGTACGGCATACCTTTGTTCAGCTTTTATTAAGTTTTATCCCGATGATTATCGGGAGCGGCAAATTTACAATATATCAAGCAATCATTTTGTACAGAAAATTTTCGGCAGATAATATTTTCAACGGATACGAATTCGGCCATGATCAAGTGTTAATTACTGATGCTGCCGGAGTCATTGTGGATTTGGTTTACAAAAACGAAGCGGGTGATGACGTTGAAAAATTAAATGGCATACTTTGTCCCGGATTCATTAATGCACATTGCCATCTGGAGCTATCGCACCTAAAAGGCCATATTCCTAAGCATACTGGCCTGGTTGATTTTGTTTTAAAAGTGATGACTGAACGGCATTTTGAGAAAGCCCAAATATTTGCCGCCATTGAACGTGCAGAAAACGACATGCTGCAAAATGGCATTGTGGCTGTGGGCGATATTTGCAACAATACACTTAGCCTACCACAAAAAAGCAAGGGGCTGCTGTGTTATCATAATTTTATTGAAACCAGTGGTTTTATACCTGCAGTTGCCAAGGACAGGTTTGATAAATCATTATTGATCCTGAACGAATTCCGAACAACGCTCAACGGGCAACACGCAACGAACAACGCCCGGCAAACAACAATTACCCCGCACGCACCTTATTCCGTATCACCAGAGCTGTTTGGTATGATCAATAATTTTAAGGACAATAATTTAGTAACCATACATAACCAGGAGACTGCAGCCGAAAATGATTTTTTTGAAAAGGGTACCGGTGATTTTTTACGATTGTATCAGCAAATGGGTATTGATATTCCTTTTTTTAAACCATCCGGAAAAACAAGTTTACAAACCTGGTTGCCAAATTTTACAAAAGAACAATCAATCATTTTGGTACATAATGTTTGTACTTCAGCAGAAGACCTTGAATTCACCAAACTCCAAACTCAAGACTCCAAACTCCAAACTTTCCTCTGCCTTTGCCCCAATGCCAATTTATACATCAGTAATACATTGCCCGATGTACATATGTTGATGCAGCCTACCGATAATATTGTTTTAGGGACGGATAGCCTGGCCTCAAATGACCAGTTAAGTATTTTGGAAGAAATAAAAAACTTGCAAAATAATTTTAAGGATATTGATTTAGCAACATTACTGAAATGGGCCACCAGCAATGGTTCTAAAGCCTTACAAATGGATCACAGGTTGGGTAGTTTTGAAAAAGGAAAGCAGCCGGGGGTGGTTTTAATTGAAACCATTGAAAATTTGCAGCTAAATGAAAAGACCTCAGCAAGGCGACTTTTATAAAACCTCATGCATCACCATCAGCGTTTTCATCTGTCCAAAATCAGAGATGTGCAAAGCATAATAGTTCAGGTAGGTTAATAATAAATGTCTTCTTATTTCCCGGTTCAGTTTAAACTCATCCAGCTCATAAGGCTGCATCACTTTTAATAATTGAGCAGTAAGTTCAGCATTTTTTCCGTCTATAAAATTGGGGTGGGCTGGTTGATGGTCAATAAAATGCCCTTCCTGTAAATCCAGTATCGAATTTACATTGTTGAAATTATCGGTCATTCTGAATCCAAAAAAATGAGCAAGGTGTAGCGTAAAAAACAAGGCAAAATTGGCTGCAACAATTTTTTCAGCCTTATCCAGCTGTAAAAAAGCGGCTTCACAAAAATGAAAAAGATCGCTATTTGGTTCGGGTTGTTTTAAGCATTTATGTATCAGCTCGGCCATAAATGAAGCGATGCTGTTTTTGATAACTTCATTTAGCAGATTGGTATAAAGCACCGACCAGGAAAATTCTTTTATGCGCTGCATAGATTTGTTCTCGTTATGATAAACAACCAGATCTAAAATGGCAGTGGGTTGAAAATGATTGGCTTTTGAGGATATTTTTTTAGATGTTCTAACCCCATTGACCATATAGGTTTGTATACCAAAGAGTTCGGTAAACAGGGTAACCACCAGGCTGGTCTCACCATATTTAATGCTTCTGAGTACTATGCCTTTGGTTTTGTAGGTCATTCTAAAATCTGCCGTAAGGCGTTGTTTTTAAAGTTTAACAGATTAAAATCATTCCGTTATAAAAGTTTAAGTAATCCAACAAATACAATCCCGCACAAATTATCGTTCTTTGCACAATTATTAATTAATTAATTATCCCCGCCTCACCGCGCAGGCAGCCGGGCATGATTAAATTATCCATTATTTTTATGTGGCAACAATTAGCAAAATTTGTACTTAAGTTCAGGAGGCCTTTACTCATACTTTTATTATTGGTAACCGTTGTCATGGGTTACTTTGCCGCTAAAGTTAAACTCAGTTACGAATTTTCAAAAGCCATTCCTACCAACAATACCAAATACAAGGAATATATTGCTTTTAAACAAAAATTTGGCGATGATGGGAACCTGCTCGTTATTGGCATTCAGGCGGATAGTTTATTTACTTTAAAAACATTTACGGCTTACAAAGCCCTTCATCAGCAATTAAAAAAAATAGAACACATTGAGGATGTGTTAAGCATACCTGCAGCTATCAATCTGCATAAAGATCTGCTCTCGGAAAAATTAGTTGCTAAAAAAGTATTTTCAGATTCTATACAAACGCAGGCGGCATTAGACAGTGCAGTTAAAGATTTTTTAAATCTGCCATTTTATCGCAGCCTGCTTTATAACCCCGAAACAAAATCATACCTGGTTGCTGTTCGCATTAATAAAGACATCCTTAATTCCAAGGTGCGTACCGGGGTCATCAACAAGATCATCGCTGAAGTAAAAATTTTTGAAGATAAAACCCACCTGGAAGCACACCTCAGCGGCCTGCCATTAATACGTACTGTAATAGCCGACAGGATACAGAATGAAATGAAGTATTTTTTATTTGGCTCACTGTTATTAAGTGCACTCATTCTTTTACTTTTCTTCCGTTCGGTAAGTACAACCATGCTTTCTTTACTGGTAGTGATCTTAGGCGTTATCTGGAGTGTGGGCGTTTTGTATTTATGCGGATATCAGATCACGTTATTAACCGCATTGATTCCCTGCCTGGTTGTGGTTATTGGCGTGCCCAACTGTATTTATTTCATTAATAAATACCACAGTTCCTGGATAAAACTTAAGGCCCATTCCAAAACCGGCCAGAATTTAAAAGACAATAAACAACAGGCCTTAATTGATATGGTGAGTAAGATGGGAGTGGTAACCCTGTTTTGTAACCTGACAGCCGCTATTGGTTTTGCCGTTTTTGCATTAACCAAAAGTGCTATTCTGAAGGAGTTTGGTGTGGTAGCCGGTATAAGTATCATGATCATTTTTGTGGTTTCATTTATTTTATTACCGGCCGTTTTAAGCTATTTGCCTGCTCCAAAACCGGCCCAAACAAAATACCTTAATAACAAGTGGGTCGTTAATTTTTTATGGCGTATCGAAAGCTGGGTATTGTATCATAAAAAAACAGTTTATATCGTTACGGCCACGGTATTAATTTTTTGTGTGGTGGGTATTTTTAAATTAAAGCGTGTGTCATTTATTGTTGATGACCTGCCCAAAACCGATAAAATTTATACCGATCTTAAGTTTTTCGAAAAAAACTTTCATGGCGTCATGCCTCTTGAAATAGTGGTTGATACAAAAAAACGAAATGGACTTGCCGGCATGCGGGCTTTGGCTGTTTACGAAAAGGTGGATCTGTTATCAGCCTATATAGCGGCTCAAAATGAAATGAGTCGCCCTTTAAGTGTGGCTGAAGGCCTAAAATTTGCAAAACAGGCCTTTTTTGAGGGGGATTCGGCCAATTATCTGTTGCCCAACAGCTTCGACGGTGCATTTGTAGGCGAATACCTTAAACCAAATAAAAACGACTCAGGTAGTAAAAATAACCTGTCTAAAATGTTAACCAGTTTTATCGATAGTAACCGGCAAAGTACACGTATCAGTATAAATATGGCCGATGTAGGAACCGAAAAACTGCCTGTACTGTTAAAGGGTATTGAAGAAAAAGCAAGTACCATATTTGATACGGCAAACTTTAAAATCCAGCTCACCGGTACCAGTATAACCTTTTTAGAAGGTAGCCGCTTTATTGTAAACGGCTTAAAAGAAAGCATTTTTTGGGCATTTCTTTTAATTGCTTTATGTATGCTTTACCTGTTTAAATCTGTTCGTATTTTATTATGTTCGCTGATACCAAACCTGATCCCGTTGGTGATCACTGCGGGTATCATGGGGTGGGTGGGCGTGCCTTTAAAACCCTCTACAGTATTGGTTTTTAGCGTAGCATTGGGCATAGCGGTTGATATCACCATTCGGTTTTTAGTAAATTATAAACAGGAGTTACCCCTATACAATAACCGGGTTTTAGAAACGGTAAGTGCCACCATAAAAAACACAGGATTAAGTATTGTGTATACCGCCCTGGTGTTAATTGCCGGCTTTATCATATTTTGTGGCAGTAGTTTTGGGGGTACCATATCACTGGGATGGTTAACTTCTGTTACATTGTTGGTAGCTACCCTAACCAATCTGGTTTTATTACCCGTTTTATTACTTTTATTTGCCCCCAAAAAACAATAAAAAAACAGGGTGTAAAACTGCTGTAAAAAATGCGATATTTCAATTTTTTGAAAAAGGATGGTAGTGATACCGGTTAGTAGAAAAAGAAAAGCAGCAAAAAGGATAATAAATGTGTCAAAGTATTTGATAATTACAGGGAATGTGAATTATATTTGTCGACATAAACTATTAAGCAAATGAGAAAATTGATTTTAATTGTATCGGCTGTATTTGTATTTACACTACAAGCAGCTGCCCAGAACCGGACTATTACAGGTAAGGTTACTGATGAAAAGGCGCTTCCTGTTGAGGGCGTTTCAATTACCACGCCAAATGGAAAACAGGGTACGCAAACGGAAAAGGATGGCTCTTACAGTATCTCTGTTCCGGCTTCGGCAAAATCCCTTATTTTTTCTATAGTGAATTTTGAATCTCAAACAAAAACCCTTGGAGCCAATTTAGTTATTAATGTGTCTTTAAAAACAAGAGACATTAAATTAGATGAAGTGGTGGTTGTGGGTTACGGAACCCAGAAAAAAAGAGAAGTTACAGGAAGCCTTTCCTCTGTTAAAGGCGCTGCTGTTGCAGATAAACCAGTTCAAAGTTTTGAGCAGGCTTTAGCCGGTAGAGCAACCGGGGTTCAGATTACCATTCCTAACGGCGTTTTAAATACACCCCCAGTTTTCCGTATCAGGGGAACCAGCTCACTGTCATTAAGCTCTTATCCGCTTATCATTATCGATGGTATTCCTAGCCCGGTAG
Organism: Chitinophagaceae bacterium; assembly: GCA_947483345.1. GTDB lineage: Bacteria > Bacteroidota > Bacteroidia > Chitinophagales > Chitinophagaceae > Ferruginibacter. Next base: position 8,725 of record CANKNL010000043.1, read on the forward strand.
GAGATTTCAGTTCTACCAGTGCGGCGGGTAATGCATTGGCCAGTATTAATCCCAATGATATTGAATCGATTGATATAGCCAAGGACGCTGCAGCCACCGCAATCTATGGTAGCCGTGCAGCCAATGGCGTTGTATTTATCACCACCAAAAAAGGCAAATCGGGAAAAGCCAAAATTAACTATAATGCCAGTTTTGGCTTTACGAGTGTTTATGGTGTTCCCGAAGTATTAAATGCACAGCAGTATACCGATTATAAAAATCAGGCTATTGCCAATAATCAAAACTTAAATCCGGTTACCAACAGGTTTAATTTAACAAACGGTCCCGACGGAAAACCTATTGATACCAAATGGGCCGATTATGTTTACCGCCAGGGTTTTGCACAGGATCATAATCTTAATATTTCAGGAGCCAATGAAACGACATCCTATTATTTTTCTGCGGGCTACACTAAACAGGAAGGTATTGTAAGATCAAATGATTTTGTACGTAAGAATATTTTAATGAATGTGGACAGCAGGTTTAATAAACATGTAACCATAGGTGGAAAAATATCTTATTCCAATGAATTGAATTTAGCCAATCAATCTACAGGATCATTATCAGGAGAAGGATTTGGAACGGCAGGTTTGGGCCGTACACAATTTGTAACTGCACCAAATATTTCACCATACAAAAATGATGGTACTTATAATATTTCTAGTGCCGGTAATTTTATTGGCGGTATGAATAATACTTTTGCACAGGTGGGTTTTTATAACCCGGTTGTTGGGTTAGACCTGAACCGTCAGAATAGTGAAACCAACCATATTCAGTCAAATGTGTACCTGGTATACAAGCCCTTTAACTGGCTTACATTAAAATCCATCTATGGTATTGATTACCTGTTTGTAGATAATGAAATATTTGCATCGCCAGTACACGGAGATGGATTTGCAGGTATAGGATCGGCTACCAGCACATTAGGAAAATATAAAAGATGGACCTGGGCAAATACCGCACAACTTGATTATACCATAAAACAGAAGCATAGTATATCTGCCTTAATAGGACAGGAACAGGATCGCAGAACCTCGAGAGGTTTTGGCATCAACCGCACACAGGTTTCTGATCCGGTATTTAATGTACTACAGGCAGGCTGGCTGCTTAATAATTCTGCCGGATCTGTTCATGGCGAAAATTATTTGAAATCTCTTTTCGGACGTTTGAATTACGATTTCAATAAAAAATATTTCATCAGTGGTAATCTTCGCCAGGATGAATATTCTGCTTTCCCGGGTCAAAAAGCAACTTTCTGGGGTTTTTCAGCAGGCTGGAATTTGAACAACGAAAAATTCTGGGGCAGAATGAAAAATGTATTCAGCAGTTTCAGATTACATAGCAGTTATGGTAAAGTGGGTAATAACAGTATTGGGGATTATGATACCTATTCTCAATATGGTCCCGGCATTTATGGTGGTAACTCAACATTAACCTTTAGCCAGGCCGGTAATAATAAATTGAAATGGGAAACCAGTAAGAAATTTGATGCAGGCATTAATTTTGGCATACTAAATGAAAGGATTAATGTTGAAGCATCTTATTTTAAAAATAACATAACCGATTTAATTTTGCGTGTGCCTCAGGCACCTTCTACAGGGTTGCCCAATGCCATACCTATTAACGTTGGTAAAATGTATAATAAAGGTGTAGAGATCGCATTGAATTTAATACCGGTACAAAAGAAAGAATTTGTATGGTCAATTAATTTCAACTATACCAATATTCAAAACCGTATAACTGAATTAGCCCCGGGGTTAACAGAGGTTTTAACAGCTACATCAGGGTTAGAAACTGTTAACCGTACTGCTGTTGGTCAATCAATGGGTAGTCTTTGGTTGGTTCGTACTACCGGAGTAGATCCGGCAACGGGCAGCAGGGTTTTACTGAATCAACTAGGTAACAGGGTACTTTACCGTTTTGCACCGGGCCCCGGCCAGTTTAACTGGAGTAATGAAGATGGCACACAATACAAAAAGGCGGATGGTTCTGCCAATACCATTAACCAAACAGCCGATGCGGTTATGTACAATGCCTTGCCTAAATATTATGGTGGGTTGACTAATAATTTCAGATATAAAAACTTTGATCTGGATGTATTGCTTACATACCAGGGTGGTAATTATGTGTATTATGGTTCTTGGTCAGGATTGCATGATCAACGATTCTGGAATAATCATGTAGATGTGTTAAATGCGTGGAAAAAATTTGGGGATATCAGCAGTGTACCAAGGCCGGTTTATGGCGATAATCTGTCTAATGGCTCTGCATTACCCATGACCTATAGCTTGTTTAAAGGTGATTTTATCAAAATAAAGAATGTAAGTTTAGGATATACGGTTCCGGCAGACGCACTTAAGCGGTTGAAGATCAGTAATGCCCGGTTTTATGTGAGCGGACAAAATCTGTTTATATTTTCAAACTATCCCGGTCCTGACCCTGAAGTTTCTTCAAATGGTAATGCAACCAGCGGACAAGGGGTTGACAGAAATACAATTGCCAATGGCCGCACCATTACTGTGGGGTTAAATGTTGGATTTTAATAAAGTTGATTTATAAATTTTTAAACGCTAGTAGAATGAAAAATAAAATAAAATATATTATCAGTTTTTGTTTGTGCAGTATGTTAACCATATCCTGCGATAAGGAATTGCTAACGCCCATTCCACAAACATCTATAACAGATATCACATCGTTTGATACACCTGAACGTGTTGCAAACCAGGCCCGGTCCATGTACAGCGCCTTAAAAAACGGTAATTTTTATGGTGGCCGATATATTGCATATGGCGATATCCGTGGCGAAGATTTTATTAATGAAACCACCAATGGTGTAACCGGTTTTGATGTTTGGAATTTAAATCCTACCGGAACCTCTCAAAATTCGGTTAAGAATCTATGGTCACAGGCTTATTATACCATTAACCTTTGTAATCTTTTTATTGATGGTATGGCTGCTAAAGGAACTGCTGTTGTGGGTAGTACTTTATCTGCCAATTATTTGGGCGAAGCGATGTTGATCAGGGCATTGTCTTATTATAGCCTGTTACAATACTATGCCAGGCCTTTTGCCGATGGTAGCGGAAGTAAACCGGGTTTGCCTTTGCGTTTAACAGGTATTAAAGGATCCGGCTCATCTGATTTAGCCCGCAGTACAGTTGCACAGGTGTATACTCAAATACTCAGTGATTTAAATTTTGCAGAAACAAACCTGCCTTTAACAAATGTGGCTGCCGAGAATACAACTCGTGCTCATCGTAATACGGCCATTGCTTTAAAAACAAGGGTTTATTTAAGTATGCAGAACTATGCTTCAGTAATTACGGAAGCAAATAAAATTGTTGCCCAGTCAGTAGCACCATTCAGTGCAACATCCGGAGTACTTCATGCATTACAACCAAGTATTACAACAATTTTTCTTACTAACTATGTTACTACCGAGTCTATTTTTTCATTACCAATGACAGTAACTGGAGGGGATAATCCGGGAACTCAAAACCAGCTTGGATTATATTTTGTAAGAAATGGGGCCAGTTTGGGGGCTGCAGAGTATTCTTTAAATGCCAGCGGTATTATAGCCAATGCTGGATGGACGGCAGCTGATGTTAGAAGAGCTAGTTTAATTTTTACAAACCCAACCACGTTAAAGCAATTTGTATCTAAATATCAAAATGGTTCTCCTTATCTTGATTATCCACCGGTGATACGTTATGCCGAAGTGTTGTTGAATCTTGCTGAAGCAATAGCCCGTACCACTGCTGGTGTTGATGCCAAGGCATTGGCACTTGTAAATGCTGTTCGTAAGCGGTCAGATCCGGCTACAACTATTGTTGCAACAACACAACAACAATTAATTGATGCCATCATGCTGGAAAGAAGAATTGAATTTTTGGGAGAGGGTTTACGCAATAATGATCTTATGCGTTTATTGCAAACGATTCCTGCTAAAGGATCGGTACCTGCTAAAACACCATCAGAAACCGGATATATCTGGCCTATCTCTTCAGATGAATTATCGCTTAACAGATTAATGACAGATAATTAATTATAGAATCATTTTCAATAAAAATAGGCTACCCGAAAAGGTAGCCTATTTTTATAAAGGAAAAGATGTCATCTCTAATAGCAGGCATTAACTTTATTTTAATACCTCTGCCAGCTTTTTTTGTAAAGCACTTTCTCTTAGATCCTTGGCTATTATTTTTCCCTGGGGATCAACCAAAACATTAAAAGGAATGCCATCAAAACCATATAAGGCAACTGCGGCACTGCTCCATTTTTTTAAATCGCTGATATGCTGCCAGTTTAATTTATCTTCTTTAATGGCTGTGATCCAGGCCTGTTTATTGTTATCAAGCGATACACCCAAAACCGTAAAGTTTTTATCTTTAAACTGGTTGTAGGCTGCCAGTACATTGGGATTTTCTTCACGGCAGGGGCCACACCAGCTGGCCCAAAAATCAACCAGCACATATTTGCCACGTAACTGGCTTAATGAAAAAGGTTTATCATCCACATCAGTCATAGTTAGTTCCGGGGCCATATCGCCAATGGCAGCTGCGGCTTTTGGCACCGGTTCTGTTTGTGTTTTGGCAGTGGCCTGTTTTTTAATATAACTAAGGGCACCAGCAATACCTTTATGTTTTGGAAATCGTTTAACCAACTTGTTTAAAGGGGCTTCAAATTGACTCATTTCAACAGGGGCAATGGTAGCCGCAAATAAAGATACCATCGGGCTTTTAGATGTATCGGCATAACCAAAACAATAGGTACTAAAATGATCTTTTATAGAATTGAGTTCATTGGCTACAGCCATAAATGTACTGTCGGTTTCTTTTATGCCGGCTTTTAAAAATTCGGCCAGCAGCCTGTCTTTATTACTTAACACTAACCCAATACTATCGGCGTGAATCAGTAATTTTTTTAAAGAACTATTTGCTACTCCACTAAAAGAAAAATTAACCGTTTCGGGTTTATCAATATCAGCCGTAAAACTCATGTTACCATCTTCGTTTATAAACAGGTAATTACTTTTGCCATCTTCTGTACGAAGCCTGAACAATGATTCTTCCTGCGCCATGGCGGCTAGGGTAAATTTCCCTTTTTTTATGTCACCGGTGTCAAGTACTTCGGGCTGTTTCTCACTAAAGTATAATTCTTCCAGATAAATCTTTTGATCTGTGGCCGATTTTATTTCTCCGGTAAGTGTAAATTTTCCTTTGTCGGCACCCGCATTACATGACCATAAAATTGCAGTAATGGCAACTGCCGAAATTATTTTTTTCATTTTATAAATTGTTTAGTTTTTTTTCTAAAAGGGTATTTACAATTTGCATATCGGCCTTGCCTTTGCTTAGCCTTTTTACTTCGCCCGCAAATAAACCGATCAATCCTTTTTTACCCGATTGATATTGGTTTACTTTATCCGGCATTTTAGCCAATACATCATTCACCCATTGCTCAATTGCGCTGCTATCAGTTTCCTGAATTAAATTCAATTCTGTTGCAATCTGCAATGGTTGCTTTTCGGGATCACTTAATAATGCTAAAAATATTTTAGTGGAGGCCACTCCAAAATTTAATTTACCTGTATCGACCAAATCGATTAAAGACGCCAGTTTTTCTGGAGGCAAAGTAAATGCATGATAGGGAATGGCATGGTCATTTAAATAACTTTTAACAGGGCCCAGCAACCAATTGGCAACGGATTTAAAATGATTGGTATGCTTGATGACGGCTTCAAAATAAGCCGACTGGTCTTTATCATCACAGAGTACCGTGGCATCGTAATCAGAAAGCCTGAAATTATCTATATACTGCTTTTTTAAAGCATGGGGTAAAATCGGAAGATGGTTCTTAATGTCTGTTAAATAATCATCTGTGATTTGAAATGGCGTTAGATCAGGCTCAGGAAAATAACGGTAATCATCTGCATCTTCTTTTGTGCGCAAAGAAAATGTGCTGTTATTATCCGCATCATAACTCCTGGTTTCCTGAATTATTTTTTCACCTTGTTCGGTTAGTTCAATCAACCGTTGCACTTCTACATCAATAGCTTTTTTAACATGGCGTATGCTGTTCAGATTTTTTACTTCAACCCGGGTGCCCAGTTTTGTTTCGCCTTGGAGGCGGATAGAAATATTGGCATCGCAACGCATGCTTCCTTCTTCCATATTACCATCACAAATACCCAGCCAGGTAACCAGTTTGCGCAATTCGGTGATGTAGGCAAAAGCTTCATCACTGCTGTGCATATCGGGTTCGCTTACAATTTCTAAAAGCGGAACACCGGCTCGGTTTAAATCAATGCAGGTGTATTGTGTATCAATGTCGTGTATACTTTTACCGGCATCTTCTTCTATATGTATTCTGTTCAGGCGGATAAGCCGTTCTGATTCACCAACCTTTATGGGTACATAACCATTTTTACAAATGGGTGTAGTGTGTTGCGAAACCTGGTAGCCTTTTGGCAGATCGGGATAAAAATAATTTTTTCGTGCAAAATAATTATGCTGTTCAATGTTGCA
>CANKNL010000044.1 GCA_947483345.1 Chitinophagaceae bacterium
ATAAAAATCAGAACCTGGTTTCAAAATAAACCGGTAGCATGGCCCTCCAGGTAGGCCAGTCGTGTTTCCACTCTTCACCCCAAACATCCAGCTCGTAGTTGATCCCTTTGCTGTAAAGCAGTCCTGCAAAGGATTTAGACGCATTAGGGTCTTCGTATGCACCACTGCCCGTTAAAATATGCACGTGCTGGCTATTGCGGATGGTTTCTAAAATAGCGTGATCTTCTAAATTTTGGATAAAGTGCATGGGACTATTCAAATATACCTGATCATCAAAATAACCGTCGGTATATTCAGTTAGATCATAAACACCACTCATGGCAATGACGCCATTGATAAGATCCGGGCGTTTTAAAAACAGGTTCATACTATGTAGTGCACCAAAAGAGGCGCCGCAGGTAATGATTGGGGTTTCGTTAGACGTCTTGTTTTTTATAAACGGTATCACTTCATTAAATACATAGTCGTTAAACTGGTTTTGGCGGATGGCTTTATGTTCGCCAAGCATGGCTTTATTAAGCCAGCTTTCATTATTGATACTATTGATTGAAAATACTTTTATTTTACCGCCATTGATATAAGGGGCTAGGGTTTCCATCATTTGAAACCTTTCATACTCCAGATAATCTGCAGCGGCAGTAGGTACAAATAAAATAGCGGTGCCGTAATCGCCATAAGTAACAATGGGCATTTCTTTTTGCAGGGCCGGACTAAACCAGCTATCTAATTCTCTTTTCATAAGGGGCAAAACTAACTAAATAAATTATATACAGCGTTATTCCAAAACACCCTCTTTAATTTCAATCCACAATTCACGGTAACAGCTGGCAGCATAGCTGCTGTTGGCAAATTCCATGATCGGGGCTTTATGAATACCCATTTTTTCTACATCGCTTAAATAAGGGATATAATTCTGGAAGAAACGCTTGTCTTTATACAGTTCTTCCATGATCTCATTGTGCAGATTTTTACGCAGATCGGTCATGGTAAAGAAGCACATCATCTTACTCATGTCTAATGCTTTTTCTTTAAAATAATCTTTAACCATATGGTATGTGCGTATAGACAGGGTTGTAGGTATAACCGGCATCAGTACAATATCTGCAGCGTTAAAAATATTTTCGCTCAAGGCGCTGAAGCCGGGCGGACAGTCGATGAACACAAAGTCGTATTCCTTATCCAACTGTTTCAAAATACCTTTTAAGCGGTTTTTATTTCCCCGCATCTCATCCAGCATAATATCAAAACTTTTACTGGAATTATCGGCCGGTATTACATCCAGTAATTCAAAATCGGTACTCAATATGGCATTTTCCAGATCGGCATCTTTGGTGATCAGTTTTTTAATTCCCGGATGGGTTTTGGGCTTTGCTTTGTAATAAAAAGAAGACGAACCCTGGGGGTCAATATCCCATAACAAAGTTTTATACCCATCAGCAGCAGCTAGATAGGCAAAGTTTACACAACTGGCAGTTTTACCCACACCGCCTTTCAGGTTGTATAGTGCTATTGTTGTCATACGAAAACTGTTTTAATTTATAAAGGAGGTTTAAGATAGTAAATTATTCTTTCATCGCCTCCAAATTCTTCTGTAATCTGAACATGTCATCCCTAAGTCTTGCCGCTTCCATAAAGTCAAGGTCCTTGGCAGCCTTTGTCATTTCTTTTTTAGTTTTAACAATGGCTTTTTCCAGTTGGGGAATGGTGGAATATACTGCCTGTTCTTCTGCAGCAGCGGTTACCAGTTCTCCGTCAGGTGCAATAGAATAAGGATTTGACGGGTCATATCCCTTTACATCCAATACCGAGCCCTGGGCAAAGATCTGTTCTGTACTTTTTTTAATGGTGGTAGGCGTAATATGATGTTCAATATTAAAGGCAACCTGTTTTTCCCTTCGCCGGTTGGTCTCGTCAATGGTCCGCTGCATACTGTCAGTCATCTTATCGGCATAAAAAATGACCAGGCCATCAACATTTCGGGCTGCCCGGCCGGCTGTTTGGGTTAAGCTTTTTTCATTGCGGAGAAAGCCTTCTTTATCGGCATCTAAAATGGCCACCAGCGAAACTTCCGGCAGATCCAGCCCTTCTCTTAATAAGTTTACACCCACCAGCACATCAATAACGCCCAGACGAAGCTCCCGGAGTATTTCAATTCTTTCCAATGTATCTACATCACTGTGTATGTATTTACTTTTAATATCAATGCGGTGAAGGTATTTGTCCATTTCTTCGGCCATACGTTTGGTTAATGTGGTCACCAGTACGCGGTCGCCCTTTTTAATCCGCTTATCAATTTCATCCAGCAGGTCATCAATCTGGTTGACGGAGGGGCGGACTTCAATCGGCGGATCCAATAAGCCTGTTGGCCTAACCACCTGTTCAATCACCACGCCTTCGCATTTTTCCAGCTCGTATTTGCTGGGTGTTGCCGACACAAAAACAGTTTGATTCAATAATGTTTCAAACTCATTAAAATTTAAGGGGCGGTTATCTAAAGCTGATGGCAACCGAAATCCATAATCAACTAAAACCAGTTTACGGCTTCTGTCGCCACCATACATACCGCTCACCTGTGGTATGGTTTGATGGCTTTCATCTATAATACATAAAAAATCTTTTGGAAAATAATCCAGCAAACAAAAGGGCCTTGTGCCGGCTTTTCTTCTGTCGAAAAAACGGGAGTAATTTTCAATGCCACTGCAATACCCCAGCTCTCTTATCATTTCCAGGTCATAATTAACCCGTTCACTGATGCGTTGTGCTTCAATATATTTCCCCGAGTTTTTGTAATAGCTTTCCTGTGCGGCCACCTCATCCTGTATTTCATGTACCACCTGTTGCAGCACATCTTTGGGTGCCACATATAGGTTAGCGGGAAAGATAGCAGCATTTTCTACACGGCTGATGCGTTTTCCACTGCTCAGTTCCAATGTTTCGATGGTTTCTATTTCATCACCAAAAAAAGTAATGCGGTATCCAAAATCAACATAGGGCAAATTGATATCAATGGTATCGCCTTTTACCCGGAATGTACCCCTTGAAAAATCACCTTCACTTCGGTTGTATAAAGAATTTACAAGGGCATGTAAAAACCCCTGGCGCGAAATAACCTGTCCCTGTTCAATACGGATGATGCCGTTTTCATAATCGGTAGGATTGCCCATACCGTAAATACAACTCACGCTGGCAACAATGATGATATCTCTGCGGCCGCTTAATAACTGCGCCGTTGCCTGCAGACGAAGTTTATCCAGCTCTTCATTAATGCTCAGGTCTTTTTCTATGTATGTATTGCTTACGGGCATATAAGCCTCGGGCTGGTAATAATCGTAATATGAAACAAAATAGCCTACGGCATTATCCGGAAAAAACTGTTTAAACTCGCCATATAATTGGGCTACCAATGTTTTGTTATGGGTAATCACCAATGTGGGCTGCTGCACATTCTGAATGACATTGGCCATCGTAAATGTTTTACCGCTACCCGTAACACCTAAAAGGGTTTGGTACTTTTCGCCATTCAAAACCCCTTCCGTTAGTTGACGGATGGCTTCGGGCTGATCGCCGGCGGGGGAATATGGTGAATGGAGTTTAAAAGCCAACTTGATGTAAAATTTAAAATAAAAAGCGGACTGTAAATTTACCAAGAATAAATTTACAGTCCGCTAAAATTGTTAGGCGCAATAATTATTTTATGTGTTTGTCCTTTGGTATTTCTGCTGAGGCCATTTCAACCATCATAGTCACTTCGTCAATCAAGGCATCATCATTACCAATCCAGCCAATACTTTTAAACCGGATGTTGCCGGTTTTGTCTATTACAAATTTTGTAGGGATACCGCTTACTTTAAAATCGGACACTACTTTATCATTGTCATCCATCAGCACATGAAAAGGGTAATTATTCTTTTTCATAAAATCAGCTGCATTTTGTTTTTTGTTTTCAGCCGATTCCCAGGTATCCACAAAAACAAAAGTTACATCATCTCTTGATTTTAATTTTTCCATGGCTGTTTTCATGGCCGGCATCGATGCTATGCAGGGGCCACACCAGGTTGCCCAAAAATCGACAACAACTATTTTTCCATTTAAGCCGGCCAGGCTTATATCATTGCCATCCAGGTCTTTTAAACTGAACTTTGGGGCTTCCTCGTTGATCATGGTTTTGGCCAGTTCTTCCCGCTTTTTTTCTTTGGCTGTAGCTTCCAGTTTGGCGATATAGGTATCATAGCCTGTTTCAGATTTGTTTTCGTTAACATAAAAATCTTTCAATAAAGCTTTGGTTTTAGAAGAGGCCACACCGTCTTTTACAAATTGCTCAATCTCTTTTTTTGCCGTTGAGGCAGGCATAACTTTTACCAGCAGATCGCTGTATCGCTCATTGTATTCGGCATTCTTAAATTCATTAATGGTGGCAGCTTCTTTGGCGTATTGGTAACCGGTTTTATAATCGCCGGTTTTGTAAAGTATAAAAGAATAGGTATCTGCAAACATGGCATACTGAGTTTTACGCTGTTTATCCCATTGCTTTTTTGTAGCATAATCCGGTTTTTTATCATCTGGCTTCAGCATCTGGCTTTTTGCATAAGTAGTGGCTGAATAAGACATTTTTTTAGCTTCCTCCAGATTTTCATCTTTTTCGGCCATGTACCACGAAATACTGTTATTGCTGCTTGCAACGGTTGCTTTAGAAAGGCCTTTACTCCATTCGTAATAGGCGTTGTAATCCTTTGCATTGGCATAAGCATCTGCCATTTGTGATTTATAATTATCAATCACTGCTTTATTGGATTCTGTTGGCGGGTATTTGGCTATATACTCATTATAAAGCGCCAGCTTTTTTGTCACATCCTTTTCTTTATAAAAGGCCAAACCCATTTCATTATTTTTCCAACCCCCATCTGGATATTTTACTTTCATAATTGTAGTAAAAGAATCTGCAGTACTTTTCATTTTTAAGCGGTTATACCATTGTGATAAAAGTGTATAATCGGTTTCTTTAAGATCCTGTTTATTTGCCAGATTTTTCAAAAGGCCCAGTATAGCTGGTTCCTCTCCATCTTTCTTTTTTGCAGCATTAACAGACATTAAATAAGTAGAAAAATAACTCATGTCATTCTTCGCTTCAGGATTGAGTTTTAACCCCTCTTCCATTATGGAAACTGTTTTATCAGTCATTGTTTTCATGCCAAATAATTGCTCGCCCCAACCGCTATACATTCTTCCGGCCCAAATATAATATTCAATAACAGGCTGGTTATTGCTGCCATAAACCGGCATGATATAGCCATCGCCTGCATTGTTGTCTTTTGCTTTAGCATCATTGGCCGAAAAACCAAAAACAATACATGAAGTAGAAGTATCTATTTTAACACTGCCGGAATACACAGCGCCGCTTTGTACAATCTCGGGTTCTTCCACTTTATAGCCGTTTTTGCTGTAGAGGTAAACCAAAATATCTACCTTCTTCTCATCAATTAATGATGACAGTTTACTGTTAAACTTAAAATTTACTGTTTGCCCTGCCCTAGGCATTTGCGGACTAATCTGTAATGCATCAAATTTTATCTGAGCTCTGGTAGTACTTATCGAACTCAACAAGATGAAGGCTAATAGCATTTGTTTCATAGAGCGTTTGTTTTAGTATGAAGATTAAAAGTAACGTGAAAGGCTCACATTGTTAAATATAACATGTTAAAGTCTACTCAATAGACCATTTAATAGATAAAACAGATCAGGCTCAGCTTAAAAAACAAGGTAATCAGGTTCAAACGGCCTCTTGATTATTATTTAACCTTAAAAGCCTTGCTATCCGGCTGATTTAGCGTACCTTTGCGCCCTTAAAAACAGAAACAGGAGATGCGTTGCAGATTACAGCCGATTTTGGTTTTACTGCATACAGCTGCCAAAAGTTAAAAGAATAGTATTATGAACATTCGTAACATCGCCATTATTGCTCACGTAGATCATGGAAAAACAACTCTGGTAGATAAAATTCTGCACAGTACAAACATTTTTCGTGATAACCAGGAGACTGGCGAATTGATCATGGATAATAATGATCTGGAAAGAGAAAGGGGTATTACCATTTTTAGTAAGAATGTTTCTGTTATTTACAAAGACATAAAAATTAATGTTATTGATACCCCGGGTCACAGTGACTTTGGTGGTGAGGTAGAGCGTGTATTAAAAATGGCCGATGGCGTTTTGTTGTTGGTAGATGCTTTTGAAGGCCCCATGCCGCAAACCCGTTTTGTGTTGCAAAAAGCATTGCATTTAGGATTGCATCCGATTGTGGTTATTAATAAGGTTGATAAGGCAAACTGCCGTCCTGATGAAGTACATGATGCTGTTTTTGAATTATTTTTTAACCTGGATGCTACTGAAGAGCAATTAAATTTTCCTACCATTTACGGTAGCAGTAAAAATGGTTGGATGAACACTTCCCTTACTGAAACCGATAATATTTTCCCGTTATTGGATGCCATTTTAGAACATGTACCAGAACCAACGGTAAATGAAGGGCCTACCCAAATGCAGATCACTTCATTGGATTACTCTTCTTTTTTAGGAAGAATTGCTGTAGGTAAAGTGGCCAGAGGTACTGTAAAAGAAGGACAACAGATTGCATTGGTGCAGGCCGGTGGCGAAATAAAGAAAATGAAAGTGAAGGAACTGTACACTTTTGAGGCCCTGGGTAAAAAGAAAGCTACTGAAGTAAGTGCGGGTGATATTTGCGCCATAGTGGGATTGGATGAATTTAATATTGGTAATACGATTTGCGATATAGAATTTCCGGAAGCTTTACCGGTGATCAGTGTAGATGAGCCAACGATGAGTATGATGTTCAGCATTAATAACTCACCGTTTTTTGGAAGAGAAGGAAAATTTGTAACCTCCAGGCATTTAAGAGACAGGCTGATGAAAGAAACTGAGAAGAATCTGGCATTACGTGTTGAAGATTCTGACAGTGCAGATAGTTTTCTTGTTTATGGCCGTGGTATTTTACACCTGGGCATATTAATTGAAACCATGCGCAGGGAAGGTTTTGAATTAACTGTAGGTAACCCACAGGTATTGGTAAAAGAAATTGATGGTAAGAAATGTGAACCTTATGAGAACCTGGTAGTTGATGTACCTGCAGAATTCAGCGGTAAAGTAATTGATCTGGTTACGCAACGCAAAGGCGAAATGCTGGTTATGGAAAGCAAAGGCGAAATGCAGCATCTGGAATTTGACATACCCTCAAGAGGCTTGATTGGTTTACGTAGCAATATGCTCACGAATACAGCCGGAGAAGCTGTAATGGCTCACCGTTTTACCGATTACCGTCCCTGGAAAGGAAATATTCCGGGAAGAAGTAATGGGGTCTTGCTGTCTAAAAACATGGAGAGAACAACCGGTTATTCTATTGATAAATTACAAGACAGGGGACGTTTTTTTGTGGATCCGGGAGAAGAGGTTTACGCAGGCCAGATCATTGCCGAGCATATTAAGCCGGGCGATCTGAATGTAAATGCAACAGAGCCAAAAAAATTAACCAATCACCGGGCCAGTGGTAGCGATGATGCCAGCCGTGCTGCACCAAAAATTTTGATGACCCTGGAAGAATGTATGGAATATATTCAACAGGATGAGTGTATTGAAGTAACACCAAAAAGTATTCGTATGCGTAAAGTATTACTGGATGAAAACGAACGCTCAAGGGCTTCAAAGCAAATGAAGACTGAAGCAGTGTAAAAATCTAAAACATAATTGAATCCCCCGTTTTTTTAAATGGGGGATTTTTGTTTATGCAATGAACAGATAATTTTGAAAACACTTTATTATATTTAAGTTTGTATAAATAACATGAGTATGGGAACAGGTATTTGTAAAGTTTGTGGTAATGAAACTAATAACAAATTGCACCAGGTGAAGGAAATGCAACTGGGGTTAAGAAGCGTATTTACTTACCTGGAATGTGGTAATTGTGGTTGTATGCAGCTGCTTGAAATTCCATCAGACCTTGGTAAATACTATCCCAACGAAGGATACTATTCTTTTAACCGGGGTTTAGATCTACGCGTAAAAGCAGATACCCTCCGAACAATAAAAGGCGCTTATCTGATCTATGGAAAAAATAAATTAGTGGGTAGCCTGTTGTCGATAGGCTATAAAGCACCGGATTATTATGCCTGGATGAAAAATGCCGGGGTTCAATATGATGATGCTATACTTGATGTGGGTACAGGTAATGGCAGTCTATTATTGGATCTGTTTAAAATTGGGTTTACCAATTTAACAGGCATTGATCCCTTTATTGATAAAGACCTGGACTATGGAGCCGTAAAAATCTATAAAAAAAGCATTTTTGAAACGACAGGTCAATTTGATTACATCATGCTGCACCATGCTTTTGAACATATGGATGAGCCACTACAAGTTTTACAACAGCTTTTCAAACTGCTTAAAAAAGGAAAATATTTGTTGATCAGAACCCCTGTTATGGGTGGCTACGGCTGGAAAAAATATGCTGTAAACTGGATGGATCTTGATGCCCCAAGGCATATTTATATTCATACTTTAAAAAGCATGGAGCTACTGGCAACGCAGGCCGGGTTTGAGTTACAAAAAACAATTTTTGATGGAAACTACATGAGCCTAATTGGCAGTGATCAATATGCCAAAGACATCGCCTTACCTGATGCCAAATCTTATATGGTCAACAAAGCCACATCGGGATACAGTAAACAGGATATAAAAGAGTTTAAGCGCATTAATTTACAAAACGATAAAGACCGGGAATCTGATCAGGCCGCCTTCTATTTATTTAAGCCCTGAATTTTTTAGTTTACGATAACATTTTTTCATTAAAGCGGCAGACCATTTGGTTTGTTTGATCAACAGGCGGGGTACCGGCTTTTGAAAATCAATGATGTCCTGTATATGGTCGGGCAAAGAACCCTGATAACCAAAGTTTCTTATCATGGTTACATTTTTAATGCGAAAGCGCTTTACCAAATTCCAAACACAATGAAAAACATAGTCATGTTGCATTAAGAGATTTGATGGAAATTTAGCCAGCATGGATAAATATTCCGGCACTTCTACATGGGGATTTTTATACAGTGAATAAGAAACCTGTGTATCATCAGTACCAATATTGATAAGCATTTCAGGTATATACTTGTATCCATGATGTTGTTGCAGGTACCGGATATAAAAATCGATATCGACCACCCATTTATATTGGGTATCATAAATAATCCGGTCATCTTTTCGATGCAAAACAGTGCTTGGGTGACCGATCACGTTCAGAAAAAAAAGATTCAGACTGTTGTCTTCCAGCATCTCTTTTCTGCGGCCGGTTAAAAATTCATTGACTTCTTTTCCGGATGTGTATATATTGTTGCATGCCGAGAAAATAAAATCGCCAGGTGATGTTAACGCCGCATCTGCAAATAGTTGTAAAGCGTCTGGCCGTGCAAACCAGTCGTCATCATGCATAATTTTTATCCAATCGCCGCCGGCTTTTTGTATGGCCATGTTCCAATTACCGGGCATGCCTGCCGCGGGGTCATTTTTAGAATACTGTATATTCAGGCGCCCCGAAAAGTTATTTACAAGTTCTGTAATCGTATTATCCGGGCTATCGTCGGTAATAATTATTTCATAGTTCGTATACGTTTGCGTTAGGATTGAATTCAATAAACGCTCCAGATTTCCCGCTCTTTTATAGGCAGGTATACAAATGGAAATAAACGGCTTTTTCATAAATAAGTTATGCTGCAGTATCGCTTTTCATTAAAAATAAACTTTTGTTTTTCAAAATCCGTAAATTCATCATTTTTAAATCTCGCCAGGGTAAAACAGTTATTTTTGTACAATTAAATAAATCCCATTGTCAATTCCAATCAATATTAGTCATTATCTGAATCAATATTTTGATAAAATTCTGATTGTGTCTGTACCCCGCTTTACGCACCGGCATGAGCGCATAAAAGAAAACCTGGCCGGTTTGCTTTTTGATTTTTTTTTGGGAACAGATAAATTGCTGCTAAATGGTGAGGCCGTAAAAAATGACGGTACTTATGATGAGTCTAAAGCCCAGCAATTACAACGGCAGGGTAAAGCATTGAATATGGGGGAAATTGCCTGTTCCTTATCTCATCGGAATTTATATGAAGCCATGATTGAAAATGACTGGGAAAAAGTGTTGATCCTTGAGGATGATGTATTGCCGCTGATAGAAAATATGCATCTGCTGCCTGCTGCCCTGATGGCATTGCCACCAAACTGGGAACTGGTTTATCTGGGCTATTTAAAACACGAAAAAATAACAGCAGGCTTAAAACTTAAGCAACTTGTATATAAAATAGGAAGTGCCTTGGGGTTAATGACCTGGACTTTTAAAATGGCGGGTAACCTGTTGCCAAAGCCTTACAGCACACATTTAAAAAAAGCAGGATTTCACGATTGTACACATGCCTACGCCATCACAAAGGCCGCCGCAAAAAAACTACTGGCTGCACAAACGCCGGTAGTTTACCGGGCCGATGATCTGTTATCGGCAACCATCATGAAGGGAGAACTGAATGCATTTGTAACGGTCCCTAAATTCTTTGACCAGGAAATATTTCACAATGCCGCTATTGGTTCTGAAATAAAAAGCTGATTACATTTTATCAATTAATTGCTGCAATTCTTCAACATATTCTGATTCCATTTTTTTTAATTCAACTATCATTTTCAACGCTTCGGACTTTTGATTTTTTTTGATATAACAGAGCCCCGAATAATACAGGCTTAGCTCTGTTTTATCAATGGTGAGGGCTTTTTTAAAATTAGTAAGGGCGTCGTCATAATTTTTTAATGAATAATCACTGTAACCCAGTTCGGTATAAGCCGATACATATTGGTTGTCCAGTTCAATTACTTTTTTCAGAAAGGGAATGGCATCAGCATATTTTTCCAAATCATTATAACACCAGCCGGTCCAATAACTGGCATTTGTGTTATCGGAATTTACCTCAAGCGTTTTGGCATAAAGTTTTATCGCTTCAGTAGGATCTTTTTTAAGTTTTCTGTATACATTACCACGTCCGTTAAGTGCAATTTGCGATTTGGCATCAATGGCCAGCGCCTGGTCATAATAGTTTAACGCCTCATCCGCTTTTTTAAGCGCATAATAGGTATACCCCAACTCATTTAAAAATTTTACATTATTAGGATTTAATTCATTGGCTTTATTTATTGAGATCAGCGCATCGTCAGTTTTATCCTGATCATTTTCTGATACCGCTTTTCTGTAATACACATCATCATCCTTGGTATCGGGCTCGTATTTTATAAACGATTCAAGATTTTCAAGTGCCTTTTTATAATCTTCATCATCATAGTAAATAATGCCCAGATACTTATAGGCTAAGGCATAATCATCCTTTAGAGAAATACACTTATTATAATTTGCTATCGCAACAGTCTTATTGGCTAACTTATCATTTGCATAGCCCAGTTCAAGATATATTTTAGATTCTGTTGGCCAAAGTGCTTTAGCTTTTTCCAGATAAGTGATGGCCTCGGTATATTTTTTTAATTCATTACAAGTCCAGCCCGCACTATATATCGCTTCTTTATAATTGGGATTTTTGGCAATGGCTTTTTTAAATGAAACCAATGCGTCTGTATATTTTTCTGAATCCTGTAATTTTATGCCTTCTTCATAAAACTGAAGAGCAGTCTTTGCCGTTTGAGCCGTACTGCTGTTTAATACCAGAAAACAAACTGCTGATAATAGTACTTGTTTTAACATAGTTGTATATTTTGTGCAATGTAATACCACAAACCGGATTAAACAATACCAGCTGGTGGGTATTTATGATAAAAGAAGATGATCTTATAAATAAAAGAGTAGGGTTAATTTAAAAAACTATTGCATACTGTCAATTTTTTTCTTTAACGAAGCAGCCATTTTTTCGTTTATCTTTTTTAGCGCTTCATATTGTTGCATAGCGCCTGTTTTATCGTTTAATTCGGTATAACAAAATCCTGAGTAAAGTAGAGCCAGATCAACCACAGAAACGGCCAGATTTTTTTTAAACTGCTCAATACCTTCTGCATATTTTTTGCTATAACGGTAGGCATGGCCCAACTCGCCATAAGCAAGTCGGTAGGTATTGTCTATTTTAAGCACTTCTATGGCATTGGTTATGGCCTTATCGTAATCTTTTTTGGCATTGTAGGTCCAGGCTAGTCCATAAAATATTTCTTTATTGGCGACATCAATTTTAGCAGCCGCACTATAGTAAAAAAGCGCAGAGTCTAAATTCTGTTTCAACTCTTTGTAAATTTTCCCCATCGCCATTAAAGCCTCAGTGTATGTCGGATTTAAAAGAAGTGCTTTTTTAAAATGGCTGATACTGTTATCTATTTGTCCGGATTTGATATACACATGACCCAACTCAACATAGGCAGAATCAAATTTTTTATTTAAGGTTAGTGCCTTATTAAAAGCAGTTATGGCTTCGGGTAATTGATTATTATTTTTAAATTGGATACCTGAATGAAAAAAAATGCTTGCATTATTTAATTGGGCATGGCCAACCGTATAAGCACATAAAAAAAGCAGGGCAAAAAAAAATGGTTTCAGCATCGATTTAATGTATTTCCTGCAAAATAAAAACATTGCTTGTTTATTCAGCAATTAAAATCATAAATATATCTTAACCAGCGTTTCAGTTAACCACGGCTGCCTTAACTTTGTAATATCAGATGAAATATTTTTTAAACATATTAGGGGTGCTGGTTTTGGTGTTGTTTCTTTCGGCATCCGTGCAGGCACAATGTTCGGTTTGTGCAAAAACGGCTATGCAAATGGGTGAAAAACCTGCACAGGGATTAAATTCGGCTATTCTTTATTTGATGTTGATGCCTTTTGCAATAGTGGGATTTATAGGCTATCGCTGGTGGAAGGGGAATAAGAAATTTGAAGAGGAGGAGAGCAGTGGGCAGTAAACAGTTTGCGGTCCTCAGTTTACAGTAGGCAACCCACGTTCCATTACAAACAGCCCACTGTGGACTTTTATCAGTAATAGTTTTTAATAAAAGCATATAAATTAAAATCAGCCCCGGCTTCTTCAATTTTTTGTTTCAGGCCAGCCTTGTCAATCGCTTTCATTTTATGTTGTTGAATCAGGTAAAAAGCTTTTTCGGTTAACAGCCAGGATTTTTTTTCATTTTCGTTATGCTGATTTAAATAATCAGTAATGGCTGTCCATAAATCAATGATACCTTCTTTTTGTGAGGCAACGGTCTTTATCACCTGCACGTTATTTTTATCGTTGATACCGGCGGGCATTAACATCAATCTTAAATTCTTTACAAACAGGTCTGCATCAGGCCTGTCGGCTTTATTCACAACAAAAACATCGGCGATCTCCATCAATCCGGCCTTCATGGTTTGTACTTCATCGCCGGCTTCTGGTACCACCACAACAATGGTTATATCTGCCAGCCCGGCAATTTCAATTTCACTTTGTCCTACGCCAACAGTTTCCACGATGATATAATCAAACCCGGCAATTTTCATTAAATCGCTGATCTCAATAATTTTTGGATGTAAGCCACCTAAAGAACCTCTTGTAGCCAGAGAACGTATAAAAACTTTGGGGTTATTGTACCATTCACTCATTCTGATGCGGTCGCCAAGCAGGGCGCCTAAATTAAATGGCGAGGAAGGGTCCACACAAATGACTGCAACCGATTTTTCTGCCTTTACCAATAAGCCAATCAAAGCGTCAACCAGTGTGCTTTTGCCGGCACCCGGCGGACCGGTAATGCCAATAATGGGTGTTTTGGAGAAAGGCAGTTGCTGCAACAGGTCTTCGTAACCGGTTACTTCATTCTCAATATAAGAAATGCATCGGGCCAGCGTTTTAGTATGGCCCTGTTTAATTTCATTGATTTGTTGTTGCCACATTAAACAAATGTCATTTTTCTGCAGGCAAATACCAAATTAATTAAGTTTTAATTGAGCCGGGTACAAAATTATCCATGCTGTTTTTTAGTGTTTCTTTGCAGTATGAATATTTCGGTTGTTATCATTACAAAAAATGAAGCCCATATTATTGCCCGTACGCTGCAGAGTTTGCAAACGGTTACCAATGATATGGTAATTGTTGACAGTGGGAGTACTGATGACACGATAGCCATCTGTAAAAAATATAATGCGACTGTTATTGAAACTGATTGGTCTGGTTATGGGTTCAACAAAAATAAAGGGATTGCGGCCGCAAAATATGATTGGATATTAAGTCTGGATGCAGACGAAGCCATTGATGCCGAATTGCAGCAAAGTCTTTTGCAGCTTGTGTTGTCCAATACTGATGAGGTGTTTGAGATCCGGTTTAAAAATTTCTTTTGTGATCAATGGATTCGTTATGGTGAATGGGGTTTTGATTGGCATATTCGCCTGTTCAACCGTAAAAAAGTACAATGGAATAATGTAGCGGTACATGAAAACCTCCTATTTCCCGCAGGCGTTACAGTAACAAAACTTAAAGGGAATATTCTGCATTATACTGTGCAAAACCGCCAGGAATATGATGTTAAAACAGACTACTATGCCCGGATGAATGCAAAGAAATATGTTGCGGCAGGTAAAAAGCCCAATATCTTTAAACTATACTTTTCTCCTGTGTTTGCTTTTATACAGCATTATATTTTCAGGCTGGGCTTTTTGGATGGCGCTGCAGGATTTATTATTGCCAGAACTACTGCACGCTATACTTTTTTAAAGTATAAGTATCTTAAAGACATGAATAAAAACAGGTCTGCTTAATTTGTCACTCGGTTTTACGGCAACATACGCTTTTACCGGATAATCATTTTTTGCGTCATTAACTTTTCTCCATTTTGAATTACAGCTAAAATATAAACACCCGATGGCAATGAGGGTAATTCAACCATCAATGCAGGGCCATTTGTTGTGATTATTTTTTTAAATACCGTTGCGCCACTCATATTCACTAACTGAATTTCTACGTTTCCTGTAACACCATTTTTAAACTGCAGGTTTACCCGTTCTGTTTTGTTGATCACAGTTGGATAGATCAAAACCCCATCATTATCATTTTTTATAAGCACTGTTTTGGAATACGTGATGCGGTTGTATTGATCGCTGATTTTAAGTCTGTACCAAGACCTGCCTTTAAACGGTTGA
>CANKNL010000045.1 GCA_947483345.1 Chitinophagaceae bacterium
TACGCCTTGGCAATACGGCTATTAGTTCTGCCGGCATACAGGTTGCCTGGACCACCGGATCTGACCATCGCTGGAAATCGGATATTAAGAACAGTGACCTGGGACTTGATTTTATTAATAACCTAAGGCCGGTTTCTTATTACCGAAATAATGACGACAGTAAAAAAACCGAATATGGTTTTATTGCTCAGGAAATTGAAGCCAGTCTCAACAAAGCTGGTGCTACCCAAACGGGCATCATCACCAAAGACAGTAAGGGCATGTATGGTGTGCGTTACAATGATTTTATTTCGCCCATGGTAAAAGCTATTCAGCAATTAAGTATACAAAACGAATTACAGCAAAAACAAATCAGCGAGTTGAAATTATTGGTAGAAAAAATGACTACAGGAAAATAATATTCGTCTAACTGATTTATCAACAGTATTCAAAAGAACTTAATCTGGGTTTATTTGAATACTGTTTTTAATTTTTGTCTTTTGTAATCAGCTTCTCCAAACTTTCCAGCTTCCTGTTAAGTTCATTGATCTGCAATTGCTGGTCTTTAATAGCTTCAACCAAAACAGGTGTTATTTTAGGATAGTCAACAGCCTTAAAACCATTCTTATCCGTTACCACTAATTCGGGGAATATTTTTTCCACTTCCTGGGCAATGAATCCCATTTGATTGGCATCACTAAAACCCATTTTAGGAAATTCATCCGTTTTGTATTGATATGTGACTCCCCTGAGTTGCTTTAATTTTAATAAAGGAGAAATGATCTGTTCAATATTTTTCTTATACCTAAAATCAGAAGCTACGATAAAACTTGTTGCCAATATATTTCCAATCACATGTAATTTTTGTGTAGGAATGGCTATACCAATACCTACATCTCCGGCATCTGTGATGACTACCCTTTCTAAATTATTTGTACCAAAGGCAATCTTTCCTAAATCATAGTTCCATATTCCTTTATCCCAATAGTTAGATGGGTCGCTGCCTACTACCAGTCCGGAAGCAGCATTGGCAGGATTGCCTGGTGTCATCACGCTAAGCCCGTCATAGGGCGTTGAAAAAACAGCATTTGTAGCTATCATTAAACTGAATGAATGAAATGGGTTATCGGTATTTACGCCCACATACCGGTTGCTGGCTTTTAAGTGAATCATATCAATCTTATTCGTTCCCAGAAAAAGATCTTCATTTTCATTGTTCATTATTCTGGCGTTTCTATAAAAAGCATTATCCAGTCCGATATGTAAACCAAAATTATTACCAAAGCCACCCTGTGTGGGCGAATGTATTAAAATGCCTGAATATGGATCGGGGTTGGGTATGATAGCTGCCGGATTAAGTCTGATGGTAAGATTGTCAGAAGGACTACTTTCATTAATACCTACAAATCTGCTCCCATTTATTAAATGCAGTACATCATAATTACTCAATCCAAACCATAAATCACCTGACTCATAGTTCGTTATTCGTGCGATTGTTTGTGTGGCATTATCTAATCCAATATGGAACCCGTAGTCATTTGAACTTCCGCCAGCTGCCGAAGTTGGTTTAATCTGGATACCCGAAAAATTAGCAGGTACAGGTATTACGGCTCTTGTATTTAATTTTACAACAAGGTTTTCTCCTGGATTTTCATCACCAATACCTACAAAATTGGAATTGGCATTAAAGAACATGGCCGGATAATTATTGGTTTGAATTCTCAGGTTAGCAGCATCAGTAGTACCAATAAAATGGTTTAAGTAATTAGTTCCGGTATTGCCATATAAACTCCAAGCTTCATTTTTATCAGTAATGATTCTTACCCATTGCGTACCATCCCAAAAATAATACCCCGCTGTTACTGCGTTAATTCCCGAGCCTGCAATGGCTGTATTATATACTATTAAAGAAGTTGCCGGTGTGCTTACCGGACTTGCATTATTTTTAGCACTGAGGGCTACTCTTGGAATCAACATACCCTTGGTTATGCTGCTTACATCCAGTATCGAACTGTTGTCTGCTGCAGCACCTGTGGTATTGATGGCTAAGGATTGTGCCAGCATAGTATTAGATAATAAACTGGCAAATAGAAGGATTGAAATAACTCTCATTATTAAATTTATAGAATTTAGAATGCGAAAATTATCCGACAAATATATAAAAAATGGTAATTACCAGCTACATACTGTTTCTTAATTCAAACCCTTTATGAAGCTATTGATTACAGAAAGGAAAACCTGCCGGATGATTACATTTTTCGCAAACTTCCGTTGGTATTTGAATCGGCGATTAAAAAAGATGATGGTACGGTAACATCAGTACCGGCAAATTTCTGGTTTATGAGTGCCATAAAAGCATCTTTATTTACTGATCCGTCAGCATTAAGAAATTTTTCGGGATTGGATTTTATATCTGCTGCAGCATTTTCCAAAGCTGCTATGGCCTTTGGATTGGCCTTATAAGCCATTGCAAATTTATTCAGCGAAGTATCTACAGCAACATTTCCGGTAAAGTCGCTGGTATTCCATTTACCATTAATATGGCTCTTTGCTGTTACAATTGTAAGCTTAACAATACCGCCAAATTTATCCCCTGTTTTTACCTGGCCTAAACTATTTTTATTAAGCATAAAAAATAATGAAAAAACAAAAAAATATTTCATGATAAATTATTTGGTCTAAGTTAATAACAAATCGGCAGAAACTATTACCGACAGGTTTATAATGGTATAGGTTAAGCAAAATTTTATATTTATCATTTAATGATTGCTGAAGAGAACAGCCATACATGATAGAGAACAATATGTATGATTTGTTCAAAATAAAAGCTAGTTAAATTGTGTAAAAGAAAGAACTTTGTTTAAATATTTAATTTCAATATGAACAGATTTTTTTTACTTATAGTTTTCACCTTGTTTTTGATCTCCTGCAGTAAAGGAACCACCACAACTACCACCCCACCTGTATTACCTCCTGTAATAGATACAGATCCTCCGCAATATGGTATCCCTTTCAGCCATGTTCCTAACCGGCAGGATGCCATTATTTATCAGGTGAATATGCGTTCCTTCAGCACACAGGGAAATTTACAGGGTGTAATGGCCAGGCTTGATTCAATAAAAGCATTAGGCATTAATGTCGTTTACCTGATGCCGATATATCCCGTAGGTACTATAAACGCTGTTAACTCGCCATATTGTGTTAAAGATTATAATGCAGTGGGCAGTGAATTTGGAACGCTGACAGACCTGCGTTTATTAGTGGATGGCGCACACAGCCGGAACATGAGTGTACTGTTAGACTGGGTAGCCAACCATACCGCATGGGATCATGCATGGACCACCAGTCATAAAGACTGGTACCTGCAGGATGCAACCGGCAATATCCTTTCTCCGCCCGGTATGGGATGGAATGATGTGGCACAATTGAATTTTAATAATGTAGCTATGCGCCTGGCCATGATCAAGGCTATGAAATACTGGGTGTACACGGCTAATGTAGATGGCTTCCGATGTGATTATGCCGATGGCCCTCCCGTTGATTTCTGGAAGCAGGCAATTGATACGCTCCGTAATATTACCACACACAACCTGCTGATGCTGGCAGAAGGAAACCGGAATACTAACTTTTCGGCAGGCTTTGATTATAACTTTGGTTTTAGTTATTATGGACAGTTGAAAAGCATTTTCAGCAACAACAGTTCTGTACTGCTGATCGATAACTTAAATAATTCGGAATATACAAATGCAACCAACGGACAACAAATAATTCGATATACGTCCAATCATGATGTGAACAGTTCTGACGGAACACCGCTTGATCTGTTCGGCGGAAGAAACGGCTCCATGGCCGCTTTTGTAATGACTGCCTATATGAAAGCGGTTCCCATGATCTACAACGGACAAG
Source organism: Chitinophagaceae bacterium (assembly GCA_947483345.1). Taxonomy (GTDB): domain Bacteria; phylum Bacteroidota; class Bacteroidia; order Chitinophagales; family Chitinophagaceae; genus Ferruginibacter. Next base: position 3,886 of record CANKNL010000045.1, read on the forward strand.
AAGTTGGAACACCGTTCAGGTTAACCTTTCCGTTCACTACAACAAAAATCAACTGGGCTCTTAACCCCAACATTACAGCTGAATACAAAAAGATACTTGCTTTTAGAACAGGCAGTGCATCCATAAGACATGGCCTGTTAACATCTTACAGCAATGCTGATGTTTGTGTTTTTACAAAAGAAGTAGCCGGAGAAAAAGTATTGGTATTGGCCAATATAAGAAACAGTAACATTAATTATACTTTACCGGGCATATTAACAAATACTGTATGGACAGATGCAATGAATACCGTTACTATCAACTTAGCTACACAAATAACTTTGCCGGCTTATAGTTATCTTATATTGAAACAATAATTCCGGCTCTCGTGGAAACTTTCTTACAATTGTTACCCGGCAGATTTAAAACGGTTTAAGTAATCTCAAAAACTTTACGTTTTTAATTTAATGATTTGAGAAGGAAAAATTTGAAGTGCCACCGTTTGGTATCCTGACCAACGGCATATTTAATTGAACTGCTTTTACTTTTTGTTTATAAAGTAAGCTGCGGCATAGTGCCGTTGATTAGGAGGCCAGATGGTTTGCGTGTCCTTAGTAACACCGAAAGCGGCGGAAAAAAATAAACCTCTACGAGATTTGTACTTATCGATTTATGTTTACTGCTATAAAAAACCTGATTCAACGAAAAACAGTAAAAATTGCTTTTAATTTACACTTATCAGTCTAATCTTAAAATCTTTAAGTTTCATTGACATAATTAGACGATTATTATGGTCATTATAGTCATTCAGCAAAGAAAGTTTTAGATCTCCTGATTTATCTTCCACTTCAACAGTATCCATTGTTACTGTTTTTCCCTTTAGCTCAATTTCAAATTCAGCTTCAGGGTCTCCTTGTGAAAAACTAATGACTCCATTGCCCATATCTATATTAAGTACTTTTGTTTTGGCCAAACTTGCATAATCATCTTTGCTCATCCAAATGGCAGATTCTTCATTTAGTTTCAGGATTGAACCGTTTTTGAAATAATTAATATACTTATGTGAGCTTTCAAAGGCATTGGCACTAATTGAAACTTTTCCTTTTTGAGGATTTGTTGTTGTCATTTTCCAGTCGAAATCAATTCCACTGACACCGAATTTTTTAACAATAACAATAAAATTGTATTCTTCTGCATTATTGGGAGAAACCAGATAATTCAACACGGTACCGGGCTTAATCTCCATATCCTGCGAAAAAGAATTGGTTATGCCAATAAACAGTAAAAAAAGGGAAAGGCCAAAATATTTCATGATTGCATTTTTAGATAAAGTAAAAATTTGTTTTGAGCATCAAATTAGAAGTTGTAAAACTCACAGAAATACCTTTTGCACGGTATTTATTTATTAATTTATGTGCCATTGGTTTTTATAAAACATAAACGACATTTTGCATAAAGTGCTATGAATTTGCCTTTGTGTCATAACTAAACAAGCTTTTATAATAGGTACAACGGTATATCCAATTCTTGGGTCCGCACCCGCCTTTTCCCCTATTCTTATCTGTTTTACGTTAAACCCGTAACGCTACCGGCTATTTCTTTATAATCATCAAAATACCCAGCATACAACAAAAAATAGCAGGCATATTTAATGCCTGTTGCTGTTGTAAACTCGTGGTCATTATCTTTTACTGTTATAAATTTATACGGTTGCAAACTTGTAACCTTTTTCTTTTAATTGTTACTGTTTCCATAAAAACCCTTTTAAACAAGTTACTAAACACAATTAAAAATTGCAAAAGAGGCCGCACGCATCATTTATAACTCATAATTAATAATTACAATCCAATTTTTTCATTCACGCTTTTTAAAATCTCTGCTTCCAAAGCGATGGTTTTGTTTTCTATGTCTGCACCACGGGCAATGATATCAGTAACGAAAATTTTATCGTTATAACCTCCTGCATTTATACGCACATTCATAAAAGCGCCTATTACCGCACTACGGGCACACAACGCACCAACACCTGCATCGGTAACAGAATTGGGGTTGCCGTTAATGACCATGGCCTTAATCACTTCCATGCTGGCATATACAGTCTCCATCACTTTAAACGGAATTTCAATGGCATATTTAGTGGCATCCTGTATGGCCTGGCTGCGTATATTTTTTTCTTCGGGTGTTGCCTTGGGCAAGGCAAATGCCTGCATAATTTTATTAAAGGCCGCAGTATCGGCATCTACCAGTTTCAGCAATTCGCTTTTGTACTGCTCACCTTTTTCGGCCCAGTCGCTGAACTCTTGCCAGCGGTCATCCCAGCCCTTTTTGTGGCTGCTTAAATTAGCAACCATGGTGCCCAGGCTAATTCCCAATGCGCCCACATAGGCTGCAATAGAGCCGCCGCCGGGTGCGGGACTTTCGCTGGCTGTTTCATCAGCAAAGGCGGTGAGCGTCATGCTTACCAACCGGCTGTTTGTTTTTTCGTTTAGCATATATTCAATGATTCGTTCTTCGGGTTTAAAGGGCCCCAGTTCATCAAGCCCCATACTTTTAATGGCGATCTTTATCAGTTCTTTTTCACTAACGCCGATGCTGCGTTGTTGTTTTTGCAAAAAATATTTACCGGCATCAGTCATGGCTTTAAGGGGAATAAGTCCTACCAGTTCGCTGCCCGTAACTCTTATACCTCTTGCATTTGCTTTAGTGCACACTTCATCAAACGCCACATGCACGGGTGTGCTATTGATATTGGTGAGGTTCATGGAAATTTGTGCCACGCCATATTCTTCAATGAACCAGCCAATGGCTTTTACAGACTTTAATGTACCAGGCTGATTTATTTTTTTACCGTCCACTTCTACATTCCGTCCCGCTTCACGTACATCAAAAGCGATGGCATTTGCACGGCGTGTGGATGTGCTGTTGAGGTTGATATTAAAAGCCACCAAAAAATCTCTGGCGCCAATAACGGTCCCTCCTCTGGCGGGATCAAACTCGGCCGGACCAAAATCGGGTTTCCACTGGGGCTCTTTTATCTTTTTAAAGAACCCTTCATATTCACCGGCACGTATCACCGATAAATTATTTCTTGAGGTATCGGGTTGGGCAGCTTCATATAAATAAACGGGAATGCGTAATTCTTCACCTACCCGTTTAGCGAGTTGCTGAGCGTAACTGGCTGTCTCTTCCATGCTGATGTTAGAAATGGGTATCAGCGGACAAACATCTGTTGCCCCCATTCTTGGGTGCTCGCCTTTATGTTTGCTCATATCAATCAACTCACCTGCTTTTTTAATGGCACGGTAAGCGGCTTCTATTACGGGGCCGGGGGCACCCACAATGGTTACTACGGTTCTGTTGGTTGCTTTGCCCGGGTCTACATTGAGTAATCGAACCCCTTCTACTTTTTCGATCTCATCCGTTATTTGTTTGATGAGGTTAAGGTCGTTGCCTTCGGAGAAATTGGGAACGCATTCAATGAGTTGCATATAAAACAGTTTTGGGCAAAGATGAGGATTTTCACGCAAAGGCGGTAAGGGCAAAGACGCAAATAAAACTTATCGACTTTACACCATTGGTTCTCAGTGTGAGACTATATATCAAAATCATGTACTGATATGATGAATATTTGTTTAAAATATTTTTATAAGTGCGATTTTTGCACTAAATAAAATAACAATGATTCATCCCTACAATTACGTAACCCCAAAAGAAGCCTTATCCATTATTGAAAGCAACACCCGGGTTTTTATACATGGCAGTGTATGTACCCCTATTTTTCTGTTGCAGGAACTCGCCAAAGAAAGCGACCGTTTGCAACATGTTGAACTGGTATCCATCACACTAAAAGGTGACCTGGAAATTATAAAACCGGAATATAACGACAGTTTTCATATTAACTCCTTATTTGTATCCGGTCCAATTAGAACCGCAGTAGCCGAAGGCAGGGCCGATTTTATCCCTGTTTTTTTGAGCGATATCCCCTATCTGTTTACAAGCAGAACGCTTGAACTGGATACCGCTATCGTACAGGTATCACCACCGGATGCCCATGGTTATTGTTCATTGGGCGTATCTGTAGATATTGCCCGTGCTGCAGTAGACTGTGCCCGGCAAACCATCGCCTTGGTAAATCCTTTAATGCCCCGTACACATGGTGATGGCATGATACATACAGACCGATTTACTAAAATGGTTTTTCATAACTCGCCATTGCCCGAAGAGAGCTACAGTAGCAAGGTTGGCAAAACAGAATTGTTGATAGGCAAACATATTGCCGATATGATCGACGATGGCAGTACCCTGCAAATGGGCATTGGTACCATTCCCGATGCTGTTTTGTCTTTTTTAAACAATCATAAAAATTTAGGCGTACACACCGAAATGCTGAGTGATGGCATTATAGATCTGGTAGAAAAAGATGTGATCAATAATAAAAATAAATGTAAGCACCCCAATAAAACGGTTACGTCTTTTGCCATAGGTACCAAAAAATTATATGACTATGTAAATGACAATTCCTCTTTCAATTTTTTGGATATTGCTTATGTTAATAATCCGCACGTGATAAGGCAAAACCCTAAAGTAATTGCGATTAACAGCGCTATAGAAGTAGACTTAACAGGTCAGGTTTGTGCCGATAGTATTGGCGATTACCAATATAGTGGTATTGGCGGACAACTTGATTTTATGCGTGGGGCTGCATTAAGTGCAGGTGGTAAACCCATCATTGCCTTAAACAGCCGTACAGCTAAAGGAATACCAAGGATTGTTCCCTATTTAAGAGAAGGGGCTGGTGTAGTTACTACACGCGGACATGTACATTATGTAGTTACTGAATATGGCGTGGCTTTTTTATTCGGAAAAAATTTAAGACAACGGGCTAAACAGATGATCGATATTGCGCATCCCGATGACAGGGAGATGCTGATGAAGTATTGTTTTGAAAGGTTTAAAATGTTTATTACAGACTAAAAAAGAAATTTTTCGCATAAACCTAAGCGGCTTTGGAGCTTTACCGCTTTGGATAAACCTATATAAACATCCCATCGATCATTACTTTATCAATCATATTTGTTCCAAAAGAATAAGGAAAATAAGCTAAGGAAGGCATGGGTTTGGTAAAAATAAGATTGGCTTTTTTGCCGATGGTTATACTCCCGAGTGCTTTCTCTAATTCCATAGCATAAGCCCCGTTAATGGTGGCTGCATTAATGGCTTCTTCGGGTAACATTTTCATTTGAATACAACTCAGTGCAATAACAAAATTCATATTGCCACTTGGAGATGAACCCGGATTAAAATCGGTAGCCAAGGCAATTGCAGTTCCGGCATCAATCAGTTGCCTTGCCGGTTGGTATGGCATCCGAAGGAAAAAAGCTGCAGTGGGTAAAAGCGTGGCAATAGTTGCATTTGATCCCGATGGATTTAGCTGATGAGATGTCCCGATTTTACCTAATAATTTAACATCATCATCCGTCATAGTTTCCAGATGATCAACTGATAAGGCATTTAATTTTATAGCCGATTGAATACCGCCGATGCTGTTTAATTGGTTTACATGAACCTTAGGTTTTAAACCATAACTCATTCCTGCCCTACAAATAGTTTCCATCTCATTGGCAGAGAAAAAACCTGTTTCACAAAAAACATCAATATAATCGGCCAGTTTTTCTGCAGCAATAACTGGTAACATATCATTAATGATAAGGTTAATATACCCTTCGTGATCTTCCTTGTAAGCAATTGGGTATGTATGCGCTCCGAGAAATGTTGACTTGATGGTAAGTTTTGACTTCTCTTTTAACTTTTTAATGACCCTGAGCATTTTTAATTCGCCTTCAACAGTTAACCCATATCCGCTTTTTATTTCGATCGCACCGGTACCTAATAAACTTACGGCTTCCAATCTTTGCCATGCACTGATAAATAGTTCATCTTCGGTTAACGCATTTAATTTTGCAGCAGAATTTAAAATGCCACCACCCTTGGCAGCAATTTCGGCATAACTCACACCTTTTATTTTGTCGATAAATTCTTCTTCACGGGTTTTGGCAAAAACAATATGGGTATGGCTATCGCACCAGGCCGGTAATACAAACTGATCCTGCGCTTCAATGACAAGATTTGGTAATTGAGGAACCAATAATTCCAGTTCGTACATATGCCCGTATTGGGCAATGATGCCATCTTCAATTAAAATAAATGCATCGTCAATAACTGGCAGTTCGGCGAGTGCAGCACCGCATAGCAAATTATTTTGCTCACGAACATTTACCAATTGCTTGATATGTGTTATCAGTATAGTCGACATGCTGCTAATCTCATTTTATTTTTGTTAGTATTAATCTCTTGCGTATAAAATAGGCTGTCATATCCATATACCTGATGCCTTTTGTAATATTCAAAATTCCGGGTCCAATGATTATTGTTTCCTGAAAATCTGCCGACAGGTATTTATCAACCCCTTCCCTTTCTGCTATAACAGATAACCTGGCCCCCCTTCTGCGAATTTCTACAATGTCAAATTGTGCACTGTCGAAACTGAGCATGTTTCCATCGTCATAAATACGCAGAGAATTTTTTTCTGTCAGTTGTTTACCACCGGGTTCGGTGTAGGTAAAGTTAAAGCCCAATGAGTCTTTTAAGTCTACTATCTCAAGTAAAGTTGATATGGTTTGCTGTGTTTTTTCATCAGCCGAACTGGTAACAATCATACTGCCGGACCATGTACCAACCAGGTCTTTAAGGTCTTTTTCTGTTAACCCTTTTTTGCTGTTTTGTGCATAACCACAAAACAACAAAAAGAAAAAGAATGCACTTGAAATAATTTTCATACCCGTTAATTTATAATGCTTCAAATACGGATTTACTGAACGCCTCCAAACCAGGGTCTCTTGCACCCATTAAAAGTAAGACAGAATTTTCGGATAAATGTGGTCTTACCGTCTCTAAAAACCTGCTGCGGTCTTCAACAAAAAAGGCCTGCTTTCCCAGTGCTTTAATGTCGGAGATCAAATCATTGGCCGAAATATCTTTTATAGCTGTGCCGCCTGCATAATAAATCTCACTCATCCATATTTCATCCTGAGCCCGAAGGGCGGCCGAAATTTCATTTACAAAATCAGCTTTTAAAAATCGGGTAGGTCCATATCCATGTGGTTGAAACCAGGCTACAACCTTGTCTGCTACAGGCTGACAAGCCTTAATAGCCGCAGCGCATTTAACGGGGTTATGGGCATAATCATCAATCACCCAAATGCCATGCTTATTGCCCAACACCTGGGTGCGGCGGTAAATGCCTTCATAATTTTTCAAAGCCGCTGCGCAGGTTTCTAGGTTAACCCCAATTTGATTGGCAACAGCGATGGCCGCAAGTGCGTTTTCCATATTATGCTTACCAATTGTATTTATTGAGAAGGGCTTATTTAATATGGTATATTTAATATTGAAGCCATCTTGTTTAAAATCATTGGCGATATAACCAGCTTCTGAATTTTCATCAACTGCAAAATCTTGTATTATATTTTGAGAAAGTTGTTTTGCTAACCGATTTGATTGATTGACGATGAATTTTTTACTGTTGTTTTTAAAAATGTCAAAAATAGTCATCAGCTCATCAATCTCCTGATGGTCTTTATCTACATTTAACAGCAAACCTATTTCCGGATGATATTGTACTATACTTCCATCACTTTCATCGGCTTCAATCACCAGCCACTCACCGTTACCTACTTTTGCATTTCCAATTTTATTTTCCTTCATAATACTTACCAACCCTGCTCCGCTGATGATGCTGGGTTGTAAACCCGCATATTCCAAAATATTAAACAACATCGCACTGGTGGTGCTTTTACCCGATGTGCCGCCAATAGCAATCGTTCTTTTACTTTTTGCAATCAATGCCAATAATGCCGACCGCTTAATTATTTGTATATTAAGTTCCTTGGCTTTCTGCACTTCATAAACAGAATCTTCTATGGCTGTGGAAACAACAACCAGATCTGTTTCACTGGTAATACCATCACCATTTTGTAAAAAACAGGATATGCCGGCATCTTCTAATTTTTCTTTGATGTCATTAAACTCGCCTTCTTTAAAATAGCGATCGCTTCCGCTCACTTTTTTATTTACACCTGCCAGGTATTGTGCAATTGCACTCATGCCCACACCGGCAACACCTATAAAAAAAACATTTTTAAAATCAGTTATTCTCTTGATCATATCAGGCCATACTTTTTTTAGGATGTAAAGTTCTAAAGGCAATAATGGCGCTGGCAGCCATAAATACAGCCGCTAATAAAAAGGGCGCGCCGGGTAATTGAACAGGTGCTTCACCATGGGTAAAATAATAGAATAAATTATTCATTAACAGGGGGCCAATAATAGCAGCCAGACTCATCAGGCTTGTAATAGCGCCCTGCAATTCGCCCTGCACATTAGCTGGCACATGCTCACTCATAATGGCCTGTAAAGCAGGCTGTGCAATTCCGCCCAGGCAATAGGGAATTAAAAATGCAAACATCATCCAGCTTTGGGTTGCCAGTCCAAATAACAACATGCCAAAAGCATATAGTGCCAGTCCTGTATATATACTTTTTTCATTTCCCAGCCAGGGATTAATAACCCGAATTAATCCCCCTTGTACTGTGGCTACCAAAATACCAACCACACCTAATGACATGCCTACCATCCTTTCATTCCAACTAAAGCGGTACATGGTAAAATAGTTCCAGTTACTTTGTATTGCATGTGATGCGATATAGACAAATAATATTGAAACGGCCAGACCGGATATGGCCGGATACTTTTTTAAATGCAATAAAGAGCCTATTGGGTTGGCACGCTTCCATTCAAATGGCCGGCGGTTTTCTTTTGGTAAGGATTCCGGTAATACGAAATAACCATATACCCAGTTTAATAAAGCCAACCCAGCGGCAGCATAAAATGGCACATGGGTTCCAAAACCACCAAGCAAGCCACCAATAACAGGCCCAATGATAAAGCCCAAACCAAAAGCAGCTCCGATCATTCCAAAATTCTTGGCCCGGTTTTCAGCTGTACTGATATCAGCAATATAAGCTGCACCGGTGGTCATACTGGCACCGGTTATGCCTGCAATAATCCTGCCTACAAATAACCAGGCATAAGTGGGTGCCAATGCCAAAAATAAATAATTGATACCAAAGCCAAATAAGGAGAATAACAACACAGGTCGGCGGCCATACTTATCACTGAGGTTACCCAATATGGGTGCACAAATAAATTGAACAACGGCATAAGCAAACATCAACAGACTGCCGTATTTGGATGCCGTACTGATATCAACATGCTTTAAATGAGAGATCAAAGATGGCATTACCGGAATGACAATGCCAAAGCCGATAATATCAATTAACAGCGTAATAAAAATAAACCCAACTGCTGCATTGCGTTTTGAAGCCATTTGTGAATTTTATTTTAGTTATGCCTTTCCATTTTAAAGGGATGAGCTTCGGTTGTCAATACGTACTGATTAAAATCTAAAGTTTTGTCTGGCGCAAAAATCAGATAGGCATATTTTAAAGTCTCACCAAAAAAGAAACTTTCCATTGAATTTGCTTTTTCAAAGGTTTGCACATCTTTAAGCGCAGCAAAGCCTACCTCATTTTTACAATGATCAAGTATACTTTCCACCATTACTTTCCCCTGCCATAAATAGTTTACTTGTCTGGTCAGGCGATACATATAAAAACAACTTTCTAAATTTTCGGGCCTAAAAACATAAGATGCATTGCTCACAGAATCCGTTTTAAAATTAAATTCTTCAGGCTCTATATTGAACCTTGTCCACATGTAATAATTTGCTTCCTGTATTTTCCTGCCTGTTTCAATATCACCCGAAAAAGCACAAAGGCCGGCATAAAAAGCCTCCAATGCACCATAGGTAGTACCAATTTCTTTTCCGGTATTCATATCTACCTGGTGCATAAACCAACCATGATCAGTTTTACTGATTAGGTTTTTTTTAATGGCTTGATTATGGTTTTCAAAAGCAATTTTAAAATCATTATCGCCAAACAAGAGCCAGCTTTTATACAAATATTCATAATACGAATCAATATAGGCCCCGATATGACTCCTTGTGTTTACCCATTTTCCGGTTTTTACATCAATCTGCTCTCCTACCAAATCAATCACACTTCTACTTTTATAAACCTGCATGATGGCTTTTTTAGCAGCCGCATAATATTTTTTGTTGCCTGTTATTTTAGATAATTTACCAAATTCCAGCATCAGCGTTCCAATTTCTGCCGGGTTATTAATATGGTCTCTTGTTTTGCCTGTTTGTAAATGCACATACCGGTAAGGCATTCCGGTTGGCGTATTGAATGCCGGCATTAAACGGTCGGCTAAATCTATGGCTAGGGTAATAAATTTTTTAGTCCCATCCAGTTCATAAGCAGTAATTAAACCGGCCAACAGGCGAATGGTAATTTCAAAAACCTGTACATCATTATCGATATTAAAATTAAGTTGTGTTAAAATAAGTTGTTTGGCTTCATGGGCTTCTGCATTTAATCCTAATAAAGTAAAGGTATCAAATGCATCAACGGGTGTCATCAGCATTGATTTTTTATACCAGATTTTCGCTTCTTTGGTTAAGGGCTTCAAATCATCAGCTCCCCAGGCATAAAGCTTATAGCCTTTCCAGGCATGTTGTGCTGCATTTTTTACCTGGTCGCACATATCCTTTTTCATGCTATCCGAAAAAAGCGCTGCATCTTGTGCTTTTACAATAATTGAAAAACAAAGCATGCTTAAAGCAAATATGAATTTAAATTTTACCATGGTTGGTACATGAGTGTGTATGGTAAAGATAACGATATGTCTTGTGCATAAAAAAAGAGCCCATTACTGAGCTCTCTATGGAAAGTTAATTATTTAAAAATTACCATCTTCCACCACCACCGCCACCGCGATTGTTAGAATAACCGCCACGGTTTCCACCGCCGCCGCTACTTCTTTCTTCTCTTTCTTTAGCTACTGAAACAGACATAGCACGACCTTCAACTTCTTTGTTGTTAAGACCCAGCATCGCATCTTTTCCTTCATCTTCTGAAGGCATTTCTACAAAACCAAAACCACGTGATCTACCGGTTTCTCTGTCAGTAATAACTTTAGCAGAAGATACTTCTCCAAAAGCAGAAAAAAGTTCGCTTAACTCAGCATCGCTGGTGTTAAAGCTCAAATTTGAAACATAAATGTTCATAAAACTTAAAAATTAATATAAAATAAATAAA
>CANKNL010000046.1 GCA_947483345.1 Chitinophagaceae bacterium
ATTTTACGAAAGCCCATAGGGCTGAAATTTTGGTAACACAATTTATATATTGAGGTACCAAGCCCCATCGGGGCGACATTTCTTTATTGGTAACTTAGATATATTGTCGCCACGCTGTGGCTTTTATTGACTTAAATATCTTTATCCTACCAAAATGTTGCCACGCTGTGGCTTTTATTGACTTAAATATCTTTATCCTACCAAAATGTTGCCACGCTGTGGCTTTTATTGACTTTAATATCTTTATCTCTACCAAAATGTTGCCACGCTGTGGCTTTTATTGACTTTAATATCTTTATCTCTACCAAAATGTCGCCACGCTATGGCTTTTATTGACTTTAATATCTTTATCTCTACCTTTTGCATGACCGTAATTTACCAACACAAGGGCTTGTCTTTAGTGCTATCCGGCATCGCCTTTAAGGTATTAATGGCCACTTAATGGCATTTTGTGTTGAAAACAATTTTGAATTTTACGAAAGCCCTTAGGGCTGAAATTTTGGTAACACAATTTATATATTGAGGTACCAAGCCCCATCGGGGCGACATTGCTTTATTGATAACTTAGATATATTGTCGCCATGCTGTGGCTTTTATTGACTTTAATATCTTAATCTCTACTACCAAAATGTCGCCACGCTGCGGCTTAACTTAATGATATTGTCCATCGGGCGATATTCTATACATCAATCATAGAACTCAAAAAGATATTTATCATCATATGCCACATCAAAATCACTCAGCATTTTCAAATATTCTTCCCTAAATGATTTGGTCCGATGATGTTCTTCCTGGTTTATGATATAATTAATTACAATATTCCTTTGGCTCCTGGCATAAGAAAAAGCAGCATAGCCATCCTGCCATTGAAATTTATTTTCTAAAAAATTTTGTTCATTTATCCATTTACTGCTATTTGCTTTTACCGTACTCATAAAATCTGATATACAGGTAGTAACCGGCATTCCAAACAAAATATGTACATGGTCTTTCCATCCTCCTACAGCTAAAGATTTTGCTCCTTTTTTAGTTATTATACCCGAAATATATTGATGTAAATTATCACGCCAATCTTTGGTAATAAAATTCTCCCTGTACTTTACAGCAAATACTGAATGAATTGTTATTTGTGAATAAGTGTTGGCCATAAAATACCGACCCAAAAGGGCTATTAAAACAGTTATTAAAATTAAAGAATGATAAGTCGTTTATAATTGGTAACCACTGTAAATGGGTTATATGATATTCACTTCCCGCTCCAACCCCACTCCAAATTTTTCTTTCACGCTCTGTATTATCTCTTCACTCAAATCATATATCTCACTGCCTTTTGCATGGCCGTAATTTACCAACACCAATGCTTGTTTTACATGGCAACCTGCATTGCCTTTGCGGTAACCTTTCCATCCACATTGTTCAATCAACCAACCGGCAGCAATTTTTACATTTCCATTGGGCAGATCGTATCCCACAATTCCGGGAAAGGTCTCTTTTAAACTTTTGAATTTTGAATTTTGAATTTCCGCGTTTTTAAAAAAGCTTCCGGCATTACCAATTACTGCAGGGTCGGGTAATTTACTGCTGCGGATATTTATAACGGCCTGCGATACGGCCTGCAGACTCAAATCCTTCGCCCCCATTTTCTCCAACTCCTGCCCGATGGCACCGTAAGAAATATTGAAATTAGGAATCCGGTTCAGCCGGAAAGTAACATCTGTTATTACAAATTCATTATTAAATTTCTTTTTAAAAACACTGTCCCGGTAACCAAACTCACAATCATTCAGTGTAAAATTCACGATTTTTTTATCACGGATATGATAAGCTTCGAGCGAATAGAATACATCTTTAATCTCTACACCATAAGCGCCAATGTTCTGCATGGGAGAGGCCCCAATATTACCGGGTATCAGAGACAGATTCTCCACGCCTGCCCAGTTATTTTTTATACAGTACAAAACAAACTGATGCCAGTTCTCCCCTGCTCCTGCTTGCACATATATATGATGCTCATCTTCCTTAATTACTTTAATACCCTTGATCTCGTTTTTTAAAACCAGTCCTTCAAAATTTTTCGTGAATAGGATGTTGCTTCCGCCGCCTAAAATCAATGTTTTTCGTTGATCGTTAAACGTTGAACGTTGGTTAAATTCAAGCAGTTCATGTAATTCATCTATCGAACTGAATTTAGCAAATAAATCTGCGTATACATTGATACCAAATGTATTGTATTGTTTAATTGATATACTTTTCTGTACCATTTTTAAATTTCAGCGCTTACATTTTATCTACATCAGCAACTACCGTTACACTTTTAAAATTCTTTTCCCCGGTAACCAAATTAATATGGTTTCTGATAGCCGCTTTATATCTCATGCTCATACCCGGTTCTTTGGGCAACTTGATGAGGATCTCCATTAAATATTGGTTACGTATTCTGTTTACAACGGGTGCAGCCGGGCCAATAATAAAATCTTTCAGATCCTGTTTTAACAATGTGGCTAACTTTTCTGATGCAGCAGCAACCACATCTTTATTCTTATGTTTTAAAGTTAATAAAATAATGCGGCTGTAGGGCGGATAAAAAAACTGTTTCCGGTTCTCGATCTCCAGTGTATAAAACTGTTTGTAATCATGCTGCTGCACCAGTTGCAAAACCGGATGCTTAGTATTGGTTGCCTGTATGATCACTTTACCCTGTTCTTTTTTTCTTCCCGCCCTCCCACTCACCTGTTCCATCAACTGAAAGGCCCGTTCATTAACCCGGAAGTCGGCAAAGGCCAGCAAACCATCTGCATCTAAAATGCCTACCAGGCTTACCTTATCAAAATCCAATCCTTTAACAACCATTTGTGTGCCCACTAAAATATCGAGCCGGTGCTGTTCAAATAATTGAATTAAATTATCATGTGCTGATTTACCACGTACACTATCCACATCCATCCTTGCAATTTTATACTTGGGAAAATCATCTTCCAGTTGCTCCTCAATTTTTTCGGTACCAAAATTTTTCTCCAGCCAGTTATTACTGCCACAGGCCGGGCAAGTAATTAATTTGGGGTATGCACTGCCGCAATAATGACAATGCAGTTTGTTACTGTACTTGTGCAATGTGAGCGATACATCGCAATGTGTGCATTGTGGAATATACCCACATGCTCCACAGATCAGATATGGATTGTAGCCTCTCCTGTTTTGAAATAAGATAACCTGCATATCGGCATCCAGGGCTTTTTGCATCGCTTCTTTCAGTTGCGGACTGATCATCACTTTACCTTTTTGAACAACCTGCCTGGTATCAATAATATCTATCTCTGGCAATTTAATGCCTCCAAAGCGTTCATTTAATTCTACCAAAGCATACTTATCATGCATGGCATTAAAATAACTTTCAATGGAAGGCGTGGCGCTGCCCAATAAAACCTTTGCATTTGTGCCGCCATCGGCGGTATTAAAAAGAGAGGCATAAAAAATGGCCGCATCCCTTGCATTGTACCTGGGAGCCGGATCCTGCTGCTTGAATGAGGAATCATGCTCTTCATCCACAATAACCAGTCCGAGGTCTTTAAACGGCAGGAAAAGGGCACTCCTTGCACCTAGCACGATCTTGACTTCACCGGTTCTTATTTTATTCCACAATTCAATACGTTCATTATTATTAAAGCGGGAATGATAAATAGTGATGTTACCGCCAAAATGTTTTTGTAACCTGCGAATGATCTGTGTGGTCAAAGCAATTTCGGGCAAAAGATATAAAACCTGTTGACCTTGCTTAAAATATTTTTCAATAAGTTTTACATACACCTGTGTTTTTCCGCTGCTGGTTATGCCATGCAGCAGGCAAACATTTTTTGTTTCAAATGCTTTTGCCACAGCATCAGAGGCTTCCTGTTGCGCCGTACTAAACTCAAAATCAATGTCTACATTTTTAGGCAATGATTTTATCCGGTCAACCGACCGCTTCTCTATAAACAATATGTTTTTTTCTACCAGTCCTTTTAGCTGGGCTGCAGTAGCTCCTGCTTTTTTAAGCAAACTGTTTTGTATCACATCCCCTTCTGATTTTTGCAAATGCAGGTAAGCCAGCAACAGTTCCATCTGCTTGGGTGCCCGGCTCCAGCCTGCCTGTCCGGCAGACATGTTATTGAGCAATTCACCCAGTTTTTCTTCATTACTGTATTCTGGATGGAGGATCACATAGTTTTCCTTTTTCACTTTATATTGCTCATCCATGGCTTCCCAAACAAAACAAACTTTTTTATCTATCAGTTTTTTTATCAGGGGATACACATGGGTTATATCCAGTATCTGCTGCACTTCTGTTAACCGCAGTTCTTTTTTAATCAGCAATGCTTCGGCCACTAAAAACTCTTCATCATTAAGCTGAGTAAAATCTTCGCCAATGTCTTCGTTAAAAATTAAAATCGTTTCGCTGCTCAATTTAAAATGCGTGGGTAGTGCAGCAGCCATCACTTCTCCTTCACTGCACATATAATACTCGCTGAGCCATTTCCAGAGCTTTAATTGCTGCGGAAAAAGTATCGGATCATCGTCCAGCACATTTAAAATATCTTTTGTGGGGTAAGCAGGCTTACTATCAAAAACGGCTTTAATGATACCGGCATATTTTTTTTGTTTGCCAAAAACAACTTCTACCCGGCAGCCTGGTTTAGCCTTTTCTAATAACACTGCAGGAACAGAATAAGTATAGGTTGTTGGAAGGGCCAGTGGAAGTATGATCTCTGCCCAAAAACCAGATGACGCCTCTGCAAATTGTATTTCGTTTCCCATGCTCATCTTGCTTTCTGCTTAATCATTTTTACAACTTGATTTTACTGCTCGGTTTAATTTGCCGTTTACAGTTATATGCCTAAAGTTAATCCAGCACTTTCTTTATTCACTAATTGGTTTTATCCAGCTGGCTTTATATTCAATTAATTTTTCTTCCATCAGTTTGTACACTTTAGTTTTTAATTGATCAACGTTTTCTAATGTAAGTCCTACAACTGGTATTTCTGCCAGGTAAACTGATCTCGATTTTCCGGGCATAACAGAAAAGATGTCTGTATAACACATCCTGTCGTAAGTATCTAAAAACAAAACAGGCTTTATAGGTGTTTGTGTTTCGATGGCAATTTTAAATGCCCCGTCGTAAAAGTCTTTCAATGGCTTATGCGTCATATTAAAAGTGCCTTCAGGTGCAATAACAATTGAAATACCTTTTTTTAAGACTGATTTAAGTTGTTGCACACTGATTGCCCTTTTTTCCGGATCGGCCCTGTTGACCATAACGGCTGCCCGTTTATACATAAAACCAAATATGGGTATTTTGGCCATTTCGGCTTTACCCAAAACCCGGATAGGTTGCCATCGAATGGTTTTTAAAATAACCGGTATATCCATATAAGAAATATGATTAAATACAAAAACATAAGGTTTAGACCGGTCGTGAGGTACTTCATACAAATTACGATGCCAGATGCCCGTCATCAGTAAAAAGAAGTCGGCCCATAGATGACAAAGCCTGTAAATGAAATTACCACCCCCTATTTTGCCAAAAAAAGAAGCCAAAACAACTAAGGGAAATATGATCAGCAAGAAGCCTATAAACATTAAAAAGGCATAAATGGTGAACAGGATCTGTATAAAACGGTAGATATAATGCATATTAGTAAAGCGAAAGTAAAGAGAATAACCTGTTTTAATAGCAGTATTTAGCCTAAAATCAACTTGTAGCGCCTTGGTTTTCCCCAAAGCCAGGTTTTACGTGTATATTTTTTCAAAAACAAAGCTCATATTTAAAGCTAAACCCTTACCTTTGCCGTCCTAAATTTGGGAATTTTATGTTAGCAGTAGTAAAAATAGCAGGCCAGCAATTTAAAGTTAAAGCAGGCGACAGCTTATACGTACCTCATATAGAGGGAAAGACCGGTGACTCAGTAGAGTTTTCCGAAGTATTGATGACCGATAGCAACGGCAACGTTGTTTTGGGTTCGGATGTAAAAGCAGTCGTTACTGCTGAAATTATCAGCGACCTGGTTAAGGGCGACAAAGTGATTGCTTTTAAAATGAAAAGAAGAAAAGGTTTCCGTAAAAAGCACGGTCATCGTACGCAGTATACGCATATTAAAGTAACTGCAATTGCTTAATTAAGTTGAGTGGTTTAATGGTTGATTGGTTTATCAGTAAAAAATCATCCAACCTACCAGCACTAATTAACAAATAAACTAAATAACAAATAAACTTTTTAAAAAATGGCACACAAAAAAGGTGAAGGCTCGGTAAAAAACGGTCGCGATTCACAAAGCAAAAGATTGGGTGTAAAAATCTACGGTGGGCAACCGGCAATTGCAGGAAATATAATTATCCGTCAACGCGGAACAACTTTTCATCCCGGAAAAAATGTTGGTGTAGGAAGAGACTTTACCATCTTTGCATTAACAGATGGCTTGGTAGAATTTAAAAAAACCAGGGGCGACAAGACCATTGTTTCTGTTGCTGCAGTTGAAGCCAGTGCTTAATTTTTCAATATTTTTTTTGGTAGTTTAAAAAATATTTTTAATTTTAAGTATTATTTACTAACCAATTAAATTTTAAAAAAATGGCAACAAAGAAAAAAGCTGCAAAGAAAGCTGCTCCTAAAAAAGCTGCAACTAAGAAAGCTGCTCCTAAAAAAGCTGCAACTAAGAAAGCTGCTCCTAAGAAAGCTGCAACTAAGAAAGCTGCTCCTAAGAAAGCTGCAAAGAAAGCTGCAAAGAAGAAATAATCTTCGCTTTTTAGAAAAGCAAAATATTTTTAAAGTCCTGGTTTTAAACCGGGACTTTTTATTTATAACCCTTTACCAATAAGGATTTCCATCGATTTCACCATTCGCTTTTGTTTTCAATCAAGGCTGTTTTTTACTTCATAAAAATGACAGGCGCTTACAAAAAAAATAGTATCAATTCAGTATAATCCGGCGCGTTAAAAAACACATTACCACAACAATTACAAAGTGCTTTTTACACATTTTTATTATTAATAAAAATCTTTTTTAGCAACACATTTAGTGAACCAATTTGATAAAATCAAGTTTTTAAACAGGCTGTTTTTTATTCTTCTTACATTTACAATAACAATTTAAAAAAATGGATAATTACCAAATTGCAGACCATTTCAGCCTTTTGAGCAAATTATTTGACATTCACGGAGAAAATAATTTTAAGGCAAAATCCTATGCATCTGCTGCATTCAATATCGAAAAATTGCCCTTGCCATTAAGTGAAATACCGAAAGAAAAAATTTTTGAAATTAAAGGTATTGGCGCCTCATCTGGCGACATCATCATTGAACTTTTAGAAACAGGCGCATTAAAAATTTTGCAGGACATGATTGAAAAAACACCCCAGGGTGTTATCGACATGCTGCAAATAAAAGGGATCGGACCAAAAAAAATTTCTACCATTTGGAAAGAGATGAACATAGAAAGTATTGGCGAACTGTTATATGCCTGTAAAGAGAACAGATTGAAGCTTTATAAAGGATTTGGCGAAAAAACACAGCAGAATATAATAGAAACCATTACATTTTATTTAAGCAACCAGGGCCGTTTTTTATACCCCCAGATTGAAGCCATTGAACCGCAGATAACAACCTATCTGAAAAAACTTTTTTTACCCGAAAATGTTTTTATTACTGGTGGTTTTATACGGCAATTGGAAATTATTGAAGAGCTGGAATATGTTATTAACAGTAACAATGAGACTGTTAAATCAAAATTTCAATCGGCCAACCCACCCCAACTACTGGAAGAAAATTCTGATAACCTGCTGTACAAACTACTAAACGGGCTTAAACTGAGGCTATATACCGGAACCGGGGCATTTGAAAAACATCAATTTACAACCAGCGGAAGCCCCGAATTTATCAATTCATTTAACTCCCGGTTCCCAAATATTGATTTTACCGGCAGTTCTCATACCGGGGACGCTGCCATTTTTAAACAGGCCAACATTAATTATATACCCTATTGCTTAAGAGAAACTGAAGCCATTATTGAACGGGCTCAAGCATCTCCCCTGCCGCAGTTAATACAAACCGAAGACATAAAAGGCATTATACACAGTCACAGTAATTGGAGTGATGGCAGTTATACCATTGAAGACATGGCCCTTGCAGCTAAAGCACAAGGCTTCGAATACCTCGTGATCAGTGATCATAGTAAATCTGCCTTTTATGCCCAGGGATTGCATGAAGAAAGGATCAGGGCCCAACATGAACTGATTGATACATTAAATACTACAATTAGCGGATTTAAAATATTTAAAAGTATAGAGAGCGATATTTTATATGATGGCAGTCTGGATTATTCCAATACCGTGCTCGCTACTTTTGATCTGGTCATTGCATCCATACACAGTATTTTAAAAATGACAGAAGAGAAAGCCATGCAGCGACTAATAACCGCCATTGAAAACCCGTATACAACAATATTGGGGCATATGACAGGCCGTTTACTGTTAAGCCGACTGGGATATCCCATTGATCATAAAAAAATAATAGATGCCTGTGCGGCCAACCATGTGGTCATAGAACTGAATGCGCATCCCAGCCGTTTGGATATAGACTGGCGGCATATTGATTATGCCTTAGAAAAAAATGTGATGATCTCTATTGACCCGGATGCGCATCATATAGACGGATTTAAGGATGTTCGGTATGGTGTATTGTCTGCCCAAAAAGCCATGGTATGTAAAAAACAGAATTTAAGCAGTATGGGATTAAAAGATTTTGAATACTTTATCCAAAAAAATAAAGCCTTAAAGGGATAGCCGGTTTAAGATGGCCGTTTTCAATCAGGTGTGCAGCGGTAATTCTACAAAGAATGTGGACCCTACTCCTGCTTTTGTTTCAAACCAAATTTTTCCTTTGGCCTGTTCTACAATGCCTTTGCTCATGGCAAGTCCAAGACCTGTGCCTGAAGTTTTTGTTGTAAAGTTTGGCGTAAATATTTTTGATTGCAAGGCGGCATCAATGCCATTGCCATTATCCTTTATCTGTATCAATATTTTTTTATCCGTTACTATTTCTTCAATTTTTATTTGAACGGATCTTTCGGCAGGAATGGCCTGCATGGCATTTAAAATCAAATTGGTAAACAACCTGTTTAAATGTGTACGGTCAGCAAGGACCATCACCTTGTCTGAATACGGATTCCAGTCAATTTGTATTCTGTCATCAACACTATGTAGTTGGGTGACCAATTTTATCACTTCATTAATATCCACTATTTCATTTTTGGGATTTCCAATATTGGCGAACTGGCTAAACTCACCTGCAATATGGTTCAGGTGTTCAATTTGTTCAACCAATGTCTTTACTACGTTGGCTGTTAATTCTTCTACATGATCTGATTTGTTGGCAATGGATTTTTGCAAATACTGCAGGCTCAGTTTCATCGGCGTAAGTGGATTTTTAATTTCATGCGCTACCTGCCTGGCCATTTCACGCCATGCGCCCTCCCTTTCACTTTTGGCAAGCGCCACGGCACTATCATCGAGTTTGGCAACCATTTTATTGTACTCTTTAACAAGGTCGCCAATTTCATCATCTCTTCTCCAGTCAATGGCTTCATTATGCTGCTCCAGATTTACAGCTTTCATTTTTTCGGTGATAATGGTAAATGAACGGGTAATTCGGTTTGTAATGAACAAAGCCACAATACCAGCAATTAAGAAAATAAATGCATTCAGGTTGATGATGGTTACCAAAAAATTGGCAATCTCTTCCTGCAATTTGCTTTCACTGGTGAAATAGGGAATGTTCAAGTACGCATATTCCCTGCCGGCAGCATCAATCACAGGCACATAATTACTCACAAAATTCAGTTTGCCTATCTTTTCCTGTTGAAAAAACTGCACTTCCTTTTTGCCATGAAGATGGTAATACGCAACAGGCTCCATCATCTTGCTGATAACGCCTTTGTTATAAGGCAGTGGTAATGATGAAACCAATAAATGCCCATCAAGTCCATAGAGATTAACATCCACTGCATGAATTTCAGATATCCTGTTAATAAGCTTTTCCAGATTCTCGCGGAAAGATGAATCAGTCAGTTTGCTTACATCATCTACTACAGACATATCTGATAAAGACACCCTGACCTCATTTTCCATGACATGGATAACCCGGCTGAGTTTTTCACGGTTACTATTTTCGTACCGGCTAATAAAGAACAGGATAGTGGCTATCCCTATAATTAAAAAAGACAATACACTTATAAAAATAACCGTTCCATGAATTTGATTGCGGATACTTAGCTGCCAGTAATATTTGATTTTTTCTTTGTTAAACCTGGCACGAATACTGACATTTAAAAGCCAAAACAACCCGGCAACCAGCAAAAAAGCACAAAATAAATAAGAAAACAGAGTCATTGATTCTATCACAAAATTATTTTCCTTGGCAATAATGACCACTTTTTGTGGTCCGGCTTTAAACCACAGTTCATCATAGCCCCGTTTTTTTATGATACTAAATTCTTCTGTTGGAATCTGCTCAGCTGTTAACCGGGTAGCAAAAGCATAATCATTATGGCTGTTTACCAAATGCAGTTTGTTATATACCGCAAAGGCATATACCAGAGAATTTTCAATGGCATTACTTTTTCCTTTTGAAAACAGTTCCAGATTTAAGGCATCGGTTTTATACTTTTTAGGATTAGCCAACACAAAAACATAGCCCAACGTATCGCCTTCGAAATCGGTAACTGTTTTGCGGCTTATATAGCTAAAGCGGTCGTATGATTCATCATAATAAAAAAGCTCTGGAATATTGGTTGGCTTTGCCTGTGTTTTTAAAACGGTATTTAATTCATTAAACCCGGCATCATCTTTATTAAACAAGGGTGCTTCATTGGCATCAAAAGTGTAAATTTTGGTTTCGTACTTATTGGTGTATCCCGAAAAATTTCCATTTACCAGACTATCTTTAAAAAACCGGTTGGCACTATCCGTTTTAAACCTGTAAAAATTTGCGGCCAGGTAATTATTTCTAAAATCAGTGAGTAATGTATTTAATAATGTTTCGCTTGAGGGGTCAGCCTTGGTTGAGAGTGTTTCGGCATAATGCTCCCGGTTACGTAATTCTTTTTTACTGTTTTCTAAAACAATAATCCCGGTAATGGTCACCGAAAAAAAGAAAAGCCAGAAAATAAAGCCTGAAGAGCTGATCTTTTTAACGGATAGATTTAGGCGCTCACTGTTTAATAAGAATAGGTAAATGATCAGCCATGCCAAGATGAATAATTCGAACCCGGCATTGGTGATACTGAGCTGAAACGTTAAATACAAAAGCCCACCAATCGCAATCATCAGAACGGCCTTCCAAAAATGCTGTTGTACCAGCTGTTGCATCAGGTAAACCAGCACCTGGCTCAACAGAAAATAGCCAATCGCAATACAGCACAAAACAATAAATCCTATAATACTGAACATATTATTTACTGTAAAAAAGTTGATCACATCAAATGATATTTGTGAATCAGCTACCATACCGCGTATAATTTGTCCTAATGCAAATGTGGCCGTTAATAAAATGATGCCGGCTATACCTAAAAACAACCATCCGGCTCCTTGTTTTCGGTTTGTTATTACCATGTTCTTTTCATGTATCTGGTTATGGATAAATAATACAAGCCAGGTAAATAAAAGTGCATTGATCAGCAAATCTCCCAATGACCGTAACACAAAATTAGATCCATAAATAGAAGGATCAAACAATTCGAATTGCCTGAAATTTAAGGGAAACGGGAAATAATAACTCAGTAACCGCAGTATAATGATCACGGGTATTAAAAATAGTAAGGCTTTAGAAAGGCTTTCTTTTGCGGCGATATTTAAAGCCAGTAAATGCATAAATAATAATACAAAAATGGCAGCAAAAATTCTGAACCAGACCGCAAACTTGTTATTTTTTGGAATACTATTCCCGGATTTTTCAGACAGGTAAAATAAGGTATTGCCGTTGATGGATTTAACAGCAAATTTTGTAGGCTCAACAGCCATATCGTATTTCCGTTCAAACCCTTTACCGGTTGCAAACGTATTTTCCAGGTAGGTATTGGTAACAAAATAGTTCCATTTTACAGGGATCAGCGCTATGGTTTTACTGGTGGGCGTTTGGTTCTTAACCCACGCATAAAAACCGTTATCCAGTTTAATAAACCCACTACTGCTTTGTGCAGCAATAATCGCATCAGTGGGAAAAACAGTTTGGGTATTCCAGAAAATAATCTGGTGTAATCCGATGTCGTTAACAAAGTACCTGAAAATAAAATATGGCTTGCTGGTTATCTGAAGCAGTAATTGCTCATCTACTTGATTTGACTCTATCTTTTGGATGAGGGCTGTATCCTTTAAAACACGCTTGAAATCCTGTTCCTGCTGCTGTACATCGTTTTCTATATTTTTACGTACGGCACCAATAGTTGAATTACCCGACCAGTAGTTATCTATAATAAATGAAAAAGTAACCAGCCATGCAGCTATGATCAGCAGATAGCTGTTTTTTAAAATAATTCGTTTGTAAGAAAGGATGTTTTGCAATTAAATTAATTATTTTTCTTGATCCTGTTCCAAATGCTATCCATCTCCTCCAAACTCAACTCATGCAGGTATTTACCGTTTTCCAAAGCTGCGGTTTCCATACGGGTAAACCTGTCAATAAATTTTTTATTGGTTCGTTCAAGTGCATTATCTGCATCTACCAGCAAAAACCTTGCAAAGTTTACCAAAGAGAAAAAAACATCCCCTAATTCATCCTCCATTTTGTTAATATCACCAGATTCTATGGCTTCAAACAGCTCTGCTTTTTCTTCTTCTACTTTTTCCCAAACCTGCTCTTTGGTATCCCACTCAAAACCTACCTGCTTGGCTTTTTCCTGCAGGCGCATGGCTTTAACCATCGAAGGCAGCGATTTGGGAACGCCACTTAAAACAGATGTTTTGCCTTCTTTAAGTTTTAGTTTTTCCCAGTTTTTTTTAACATCTTCTTCATCATTAACATGCGTATCGCTATAAATATGCGGATGCCTGTGAATTAATTTTTCGCAAACCCCGTTTATAACTTCATCCAGTGTAAATTGATTTTGCTCTGCCCCAATTTTGGCATAAAAGATCAGATGAAGCATCAAATCGCCCAGTTCTTCTTTAATACCCATCCAATCATTTTCTGTAATGGCATCGGCCAGTTCATAGGTTTCTTCAATGGTCAGTTGCCGAAGTGATTGAATCGTTTGTTTTTTATCCCAGGGGCATTTTTCACGCAATTCATCCATTATTTTTATCAGGCGTTCAAATGCCCTATTTTCTGCAGACATGAGTTTTATAGTTTAAAAAGAGAGAAAAATACAAATACAATAAATAAAAAGACAACTGCCATTAATACGGAAAAGCAAAGCATTAAAAACTTGATCACTGTTTTTGCCCTGCTTTGCTTGTAAAAATTGTGCATGGCTTTGTACAAATAGAAAAAGATTCCAAAACAAAGCATCACTTCAATAAAACTAATAACACCCCAGTTTAACGTGTTGTTTAATTTTGCAAGGCCAAAAATGACCAGCATGCTGATAAAACTGAAAATGTAAAGATGGATACTGAAAATGCCATGGTTTACATAATAATAATTTTTTCTTCTACTGTAAAGCAGTTTTAGAATACCTGCAAAAATGGGCAATAGAATAAACAACATTTGAGGCAGGCTATGCAACAGTGTATTTGTAAAAGTACTGATGATCGCCTGTTTATCACCCTTGAATTTTTCATTTATTTCAATATTCTTATAGATCAGTTGCCGTTTAAACCAGCTATCTTTCTTTTTACCTGATAGTATCAGGGAATCATATTCAGCCCTGGATTTATACTGTCCCGATGTAAATTGTATATTGCCATTTTTGGCTGAACTATCGAAATATTTTTTGAATTCGGCCCTGCTCATCGGCAAAGCAGGCTTATTATCTGCTGTATTTACATTTTTTGTAAAGGCATCAAAAGCCAGCGAATCCATGGCCTCAATCTGTTCAAAAGTTTTTCCGTTCATGTCTGTTTTAACGATCGCTTCATTGTCGATTTTAATAACGGAGAAGAAAATTAAAAAGAAAATGGCCGATGTAAAAACATACATACGTATGGGGTTGATATAGCTTGCCCTGCGGCCAATCATGTATTGAGAGGATAAAAAACCAGGTTTTGCAATAAGGTATTTTAAACTGCTGAAAAATTTACCGTCAAAATGGGTAATGTCATTAAAGAAGTGCGTAATCAGGTGCCAGACAGTTTCCTTAGGCTCAATATTCTCCTGTCCGCATTGATGACAAAACCGGCCCTGCACTTCGGCATGGCAGTTCAAACAGTTCTTTTCCAGCCTTTCTTTAAGACGGCTCATAAGCGTTAATTTTGTTAAAAATAATAAAGTTTGGGGGCATACCCATTTATGGTATAATTTACGTTAATAAAAAGATAGTTTAATTTTGAATCAGAAAAATTAAAAAATGATCAAAAAAATAATTGTAGCTGCAATGGGTATGGCATTAGGTTTACAGGGCCAGGCTCAGTTTTACTATAAAGATGTGGTTAGTAATGCGCAGTTGTTGGCTGATATGGCGCAATTAAAAGACCAAAAAATAAAGCTGGTCACCGTAACCAGTTTTGATGATGATGGTAAACCAAGCGATGGTTTTATGGTAGAAAAACAGATAAACAGGAATTATACAATTGTAGAAACGTTCACCAGGTCAAACCTTACCGGTCCTTCTTTATTTACTTCCAGATTTACAAAATCGGGGTTACTGGTTCAAACTGTTGACAGTTCGGATCTTGCCGTTAATACATCAAATTATTTTTATGATGAAAAGGGAAGAATCAAAAGCATTCAATCCCATATACACTCCACTGATGATGATTTCAGCAATGAAATAACAGAAACACATCATTACGAATATGATGGTACAGGAATTTTGC
>CANKNL010000047.1 GCA_947483345.1 Chitinophagaceae bacterium
CATATCTACCGTAGGGTTTACCGAAGTAAGACCATTGTCGGAAGCTGGTCGCATTTTTACCATCCTGCTCATCCTGACTAATCTTGGCTTGTTCACCTATTTTGTAACCCTGCTTACCCGGTTTTTTTCGGATGGGGAATTTACTAAACTGTATAAACAGATTAAAATGGAAAACAGTATTCAACAATTAAATCAACATGTTATCATTTGCGGTTTTGGACGAAACGGTAAAGAAAGTGCCCAAATTCTGTTCAACAATAAAATTCCATTTGTGGTACTGGAAGAAAAGAATGAACTGGAGAATGATCTTGAATTTAAGGTCACTTATTTTATGAAGGGCGATGCTACAAAAGATGAGGTGTTGCTGGAAGCCGGTATTAAAAATGCCAGGGCGCTGATCATCACTTTGCCTGTAGATGCTGATAATTTATTTGTAGTACTTACAGCTAAACAGCTTAATCCGGGTTTGAAGGTCATCAGCAGGGCCTCTCAGGATTCATCAGTAAAAAAATTAAAAATTGCAGGGGCCGATAATGTGATCATGCCGGATAAAATAGGAGGTGCCCATATGGCTACGCTGGTTATGCTGCCCGATGTGGTAGAAATGTTGTCTATTATGAGTACACAAAGCAATGATCAGTTTCGCATTGCCGAAATTAAGGTTAATAAAGACATGTCGCTTGGTGAACTGGATATGTGGAGTAAAACCAATTGTACTATCCTGGGTGTAAAAAATTTAACGAATCACTATACGATTAACCCCAATGCCAATTGCCTGATAAAACCCGGAGAACGATTAATTGTGATGGGGAGTGATGAGCAGATTGAAAGTGCAAAAAAGCTTTTATGATCTCTAAAATTGCAGGGCAATAGATTAAAAGAAGTTAAAAGTCAAAAATAAAAAGAAGAAGGCTTGCAATGTTGCCGAATACGCAATTCAATTTTTTGATTTTTGACTTTTAATCCCTCTCCTGTGCTCTCAACCACCTTTCAGGTATTTCGTTCTGGCTGGCATGGGCATAATCGTTATAGCTGCAAGGGATAAATTTTTTGTTAGGCAGCTGCATCCACCACCTGCCTGTTTTTTTGCTTTGCAAAAAAACAGATTCCACTTCAGTAAAACGGGTATGGTATTCATTAAAATAATCCCTGTCCTCAAGCGAAGCTTCTTGTTTACTTTTACTTTTGCCATCAATATAATACCAAAGCATTTGTGAAATTTGTTTAGCCGTTAATTCTTTTACATCCTGTTGCGGCAGGTATCCATAAATACCAAAACTGGTTACTTTAGAACTCAAACCTGCGAATCTGGCAAGCACACAGGCTTCCTCTCCGGTAAATCCATTGGGACTTTCAATGCTGGCCGGTGAGTCGCTGTTTTTAATGGCACTGATATCAAAACTCAGTAAATGGGTGTTTCTGATAACAGGTTCCATCTCGTCTAAATTTTCGCGTGCAGCACCCACCCGATAACAATCAAATCTAAGCTTATCCATAGTTTCAAGCATACGGGGATGCACAAAATAACTTTGAAAGCCAATATGGTTGTAATGCTTTACCAGGTTGGGTTCGCCGGTGAGCATTTCGAGTAAAAAATTTTCACTCCGTAAGGGATTTTCGCCTTTCAGGTTTATGGTTGCATCAATGCAGGTGGCTTCTACCACCTGCTGTAATTCTTTATAAGCAAAATATTGCGGCAGGGTAATATCATGCGATCCGCCCAAAATAACAACGTTTTTATGCAGCCGTAATAATTCGGCCAACACCGTTTTTACAGCGGCATAACTATCCTGTAAAGTGGCGCCTGTTTTTATATTGCCAATGTCGGCAATAACCATATCGGTATGCCAGTAATGTAATTTATATAATTGTTTTCGGATACAATCGGCGGCATGATGGCCACCATCAAAAATGCCGCTGCCTCTGGTTTCATTAATACCAACTAAAACAATGTCAGCATCAGTAATATCCGGAAGCTCATTTACATAAATGGCCATATGTTTAGCAAGTTGGCCATCGGTATAGCCATTGTCCTCATTCAACTCATGAATGGATATGGCTGTTAAAAAATCATGCAGGTCGTACATTTCAAAATTTTAACAAACCTAATTTATTAATTTCAAAAACCGGATTTGCAATTGTAAAATATGATAAATGTTATGTTTTTTCAACTGTGTAAATTCTTAACTTCGCAAAACAATAAATGACATTATGAGTAATAAGCAGGAAATATTAAGTGATGTAGTAATTAAATTTGCAGGCGACAGTGGTGATGGTATGCAGTTAACCGGAAGTCAGTTTACCAACAATACAGCTATGTTGGGCATTGATTTGGCAACATTCCCTGATTTTCCGGCAGAGATTCGGGCTCCGATAGGTACAATACCCGGTGTGAGCGGTTACCAGCTTAGGTTTTCATCTGACCGTGTATTTACACCCGGTGATGCCTGTGATGTATTGGTTGCCATGAATGCGGCAGCATTAAAATCAAATTTACATGGCCTAAAGCCTGGTGGAAGGATAATAGCCAATGAAGATGGGTTTGATTCAAAAAATTTAAGGCTGGCAAATTATGCCGAGGGCGTAAACCCCCTGGAAGATGATAGCTTGGGTAATTATGAAGTGATTAGAATGGATGTAACCAAGATGACGAGAGAGGCCTTAAAGGATATCACCATGGGGATAAAGGAAAAAGACCGTGCAAAAAATATGTTTGTACTGGGTTTTTTGTATTGGATGTACAACCGCGATATGGATAGTACAGTTGATTTTATTAAAGAAAAATTTGGTAAAAAACCGGAGATATTTGAAAGTAATGTGAAGGCTTTAAAAGCAGGTTATCATTATGGTGATACAACAGAAACGTTTACCACACGCTATACAGTTGCAAAAGCAAAGATGGATCCGGGTTCTTATAGGTCTATTATGGGTAACCAGGCGGTGTCTTTTGGCTTAATTGCTGCGTCGCAAAAGAGTGGCTTACCATTATTTTTAGGCAGTTACCCCATAACGCCTGCCAGTGATATTTTGCATGATTTAAGTAAGTATAAAAATTTTGGCATTAAAACTTTTCAGGCCGAAGATGAAATTGCTGCCATTGCATCGGCTATTGGCGCCAGTTATGGCGGTAATTTGGCTGTAACAACAAGTAGTGGCCCAGGTATCGCATTAAAAGGCGAGGCCATGGGTTTGGCTGTGATGCTTGAGATTCCATTGATTATTATAAATATTCAAAGAGGCGGCCCATCAACGGGGTTACCAACAAAGACCGAGCAAAGCGACCTGATGCAGGCATACTATGGCCGTAATGGTGAATGTCCTATGCCGATCATTTCGGCATCAACGCCCAGTGATTGCTTTAGTGCAGTATATGAAGCAGTAAGAATTTCGGTTCAGCATATGACACCTGTTATGTTTTTAAGTGATGGCTATATCGCCAATGGTGCCGAGCCCTGGAAATATCCACAGGCTGCCGATCTTGCTGAAATTCAAACTCAGTTCGCCTCTCAGAATTCTGTTGAGTATATGGATAAGAATGGGAAATTTCAACCGTATAAAAGAAATGAGAAATTAGTTCGCCCATGGGCCATACCCGGAACACCCGGATTAGAACACCGTGTGGGTGGGCTGGAAAAACAAGATATAACCGGCAATATCTGCTATGAGCCTGAAAATCATGAATTTATGATTAAAACCCGGCAAGCCAAAGTTGATTTAATTGCTAATTTTATTCCAGATCAACAATTGGATAGTGGCCCCGAAAAAGGAAAAGTATTGGTGTTGGGATGGGGAAGTACTTATGGTGCTATTAAAAGCGCCTGCAGCGATTTACAAAAAGAAGGACTTGCCGTGTCTCATGCACATCTGCGTTATATAAGGCCTTTCCCTAAAAATCTGGGTGACATTCTGAAAAATTTTGATACTGTTTTAATTCCGGAAATCAATAACGGACAACTTGTAAAAATTATTCGTGATGTTTATTTTGTAGATGCAAAACCTTACAATAAAATCATGGGGATACCAATTACAAAAGGCGAGTTGATCAATAAAATTAAAGGGTTGCTTTAATGAGTTCAATATCTATATACATAGGCACTAAGGGTTATTCATTTTGAATAGGTAGGCGATTTGATTAAACCCTTTGATTGTATTGGATTTCATATTAATAATATATAGAAAATGCCCTTTCGAGTAAACGAAAGGGCATTTTCTATAATATCGTTTCATTATCTTCTTACTTTTTCTCTGCCAAATGTATAACCAATTTTAAGGTTGAAAGTAAAGTAGGCATCATTATTTTTAGTGTTTCCACGTTGATCACCTGCATTGGTAATATGCGAAGGTGTTAATTCATATTGGCGGTCGTTTAGCAATAGCGCATTTGCTAATTTAGCTCCTGTGAAATAATTGGAATACAAAGTAGGATCAATATATTCACTGCTTACATCATCCAGGTAATCGGTCATCAATGTGCGGTAAACAAATTCAGCTCTAATATTTAAACTCGTACCTAAGTCGTATTTAATACCTAAACCTAAGGGAATATTGAGTTGGTTTAAATTATACGGCTTTCTGTTTGGATATTCAGCAAATCCCTGTCCTTCTGTACTTAATGGTTGTAAGTCAACCGTTTTACCACCTAATGTTGTTTGCGGTTTAAATGAGAAAAACCCAACACCTGCCAACAGGTAAGGAGAGAAAAGAGGCGGTTCTTTATCCTCATTATTTTTATTAAAAATATACAAAGGATGAATTTCAAGGCCAAGCATAAAATCAGTAATCTTCGATTTAAAGTTCAAATTTCTTTCATATCTGCCCCAGGTAGATGGGGCTACTTTTTTAAGTACTTTATCATCGGCCGTAACCTGGCCAAAAGTAGCTTCCAGCCTTAAAGCAAACATATATTGATACATGGCACTCAGATAAATACTGCCCGCGAACTGGGTTTTACCTAAATTTAAATCTTTTACAAACTTTTTACCTATCCCCTTATTGCCTCCTATATCAGATAGGCAGTTCATGGCACCAATTGAAGCTCCCAGTTCAAATGTAACAGGGTTATCGTAATATTTAGTATCGTAAAAATAATACTGTGCCGAAGCTTTATTTACAGGAAGAATCAGCATAATAAAAATGCCGAAAAGAATTGTAATTTTTCTCATTTAGTTATATCCTTTTTTAATAGGTTTTGGCTGGGGTTTTAAAAGGATCAGCTATATTATGCAAATAAAACGATTATTATGCAATTAAAAATCAACTTTTAAAATTTTTCTTAACATATTTACAGATGCTCTTTAAGCCGCATTCGCTGCATCTGGGATTACGGGCAGTACAAATATATCTTCCGTGCAATATTAGCCAATGGTGGGCTATGTGTACCAGCGGTTGGGGTAAATAAATGATTAATTGTTTTTCTGCCGCTAATGGCGTTTTTGCATTTAAGGTGAGGCCCAGTCTGGCACTTACTCTAAATACATGGGTATCTACCGCCATGTTTGGTTGTTTATCAACAACAGAGGTAATGACATTGGCTGTTTTTCGGCCAACACCCGGCAATTGTATCAATTCATCCACCGTCATTGGTACGGTGCCATTAAATTTATCCAATAACATGTTCGACATGCCGATCAAATGCCTGGTCTTGTTATTTGGATAAGAAATACTTTTTATTAAGGGAAACAAATCATCAAATTTGGCCTTACTCATTGATGCGGCATCGGGATATTTTTTAAAAATAAATGGTGTAGTAAGATTGACTCTCTTATCGGTACATTGTGCCGATAAGATTACCGATACCAGTAATTGAAAAGGGTTGTCATAAATCAGTTCTGTTTCAGCATCGGGCGCAAAGTGCGAGAAATAATCTGTAAAAAACTGATACCGCTCCTTTCTGGTCATAAAAAAAATCTCCTGCTTTTGGCAGGAGTATAAAATTACGGTAAAAGGCTTATCAAACTAAGCCTGAGGCGAAAGTTCTGCAACTGCTTTTTCAGCATAGTTTAAAATAAAGTTGATGGTTTGCTGGCTTGGTGACATTCTTAGTGTTTCAAGCCTTTTTTGGGCCGAGGTTATCACTTCAAATTTTTCACGAAGACTCCAATCTGTTTCCAAAGCAGCTTTTATTAAAACTGTTTGTAATGGGGAAGTTTCATGATACAAGTACTGTAATAGATCTTCCGGGGTAAAATTGTGCATAGCGAAGTTAAGTTGCTTGTGTTAAGAGATTAAATATCCATATCCGCTTACTTAAACGATTGTTGTAGTGGAATATTGCTATTAAGCCTAAATTATTTATTTTCAACTGGGTTTACAACAATAAAAAGATCTTCATTATCTTTTTTCATCATGTATTTTTCCCGGGCATATTTTTCAATACTTTGAGCATTATTTTTCAATAAATCCAATTCCTGATTGGATTTTTTAATCAGGTTCTTAAAATGTTGCTCACTATTTTGTAATTCATTTAGCTTTTCTCTACGTTCAAAATTTGATAATATATCCTTGGGGTCAAAGAATAACATCCATATTACAAAAAATACACCTGTAAGCAGATATTTATTTGTAAGCCAAGAAGGAAGCATACCCAAACCTAATTTAAGTCTGCCTGACTGATCGGGTAAACCTGCTTGCGGTTTTGTAGAAGTTGTATTTTCTGAACGTTCTTCCATAAGTGAACTGTTTCTTGCTTAACCCTTTTGTGTTATTTCTAATAAAACGATAAGCATTTCATTAGCCGGGGTTACCAAATTTAACCTTTCCTTTGGGATATATGCCAGATTCACCCAACATTTCTTCAATACGTATCAGTTGATTATATTTTGCCATACGATCTGTTCTGGATGCGGAACCGGTTTTAATCTGGCCACAGTTTAAGGCTACTGCCAGGTCGGCAATGGTTGTATCTTCAGTTTCACCACTTCTATGACTCATTATGGTATTAAAGCCATTATGTTGAGCCATGCTTACTGCATTTATGGTTTCGGTGATTGTACCGATCTGATTTACTTTAACCAATAATCCATTTGCAATACCTTCTTTAATACCTCTTTCCAAGCGGTTAACATTCGTTACAAAAAGATCATCACCCACGAGCTGAATCTTTTTTCCTAAAGTATCTGTCATTAATTTCCAGCCTTTCCAATCATCTTCGGCCATGCCATCTTCAATAGAAATTATGGGATATTGCTTTACCCAGTTAGCCCAATAATCAACCATTTTTTCACTGCTTAATTTTTTACCATCACTTTTATGAAAATGATAAACTTTTTTCGCCTTGTCATACATTTCACTTACAGCCGGGTCTAGTGCAATGGCTATTTGTGTACCTGCTTTATATCCTGCTGCTGTTATGGCAGTCATAACCGTTTCAATAGCTTCCTCATTACTTTGAATGTTTGGCGCAAAACCACCTTCATCACCCACATTGGTACTGTACCCTTTTTTCTTAAGTACCGTTTTTAAAGTATGAAAAATGTCAACGCCCCATTGTAAGCCTTCACTAAAAGAAGCCGCCCCAATAGGCATAACCATAAATTCCTGAAAATCTATTTTATTATCGGCATGTGAGCCGCCATTTAAAATATTCATCATGGGTATTGGTAAAACCTTTGCATTGGTTCCGCCTATATACCGGTATAAGGGAAGATTGGCTTCAAGGGCAGCCGCTTTGGCAACAGCCATACTTATGGCCAGTATGGCATTGGCACCTAATTTTCCTTTATTGGGTGTTCCATCAAGTGAAATCATCATGGCATCAATACCAGTTTGATCAGCCACATCCCATCCCAGTAAATTATCGGCCAAAATGGTATTGATATTTTTAACAGCTTTAAGTACACCCTTACCTCCGTACAATTTCTTATTGCCGTCACGCAGTTCAACAGCTTCATGAATACCGGTACTGGCACCACTGGGCACAGCTGCCCGGCCCAAATGTTCGTTTTCTGTTAAAATATCCACTTCTACGGTTGGATTTCCACGACTATCTAATATCTGGCGTGCATGAATAGAGGCGATGTAACTCATTTTAATTTATTTTTTATTGATTAATAATTGTATTATTTTTTGGTTTAACTGGTTAATGATTTAAAAATATCTTCAAGACTATTATGTTCACTCTGCAAAGAAACAATGTTAAGATTATTTTTTAAACTCAATTCCAGCAATTGTTTTCTAACAGATTCGGGATTTGTTGTTTGTAATTTATAATCAGCCGGCCCGGCCAACTGGTTGCTGGCTTGCAGTTGTTCTATATTACTCACATCAATCAAAGATTGTAAAAGTTCTGAGGATACAGGTTCTTTAAAAGCCACCTGCACAACCTGTACATCAGTTTTTTCTTTTTGTAAATTACTTAATAAATCATCTGCAACTATTTTCCCTTTACTGATGATGATTACCCGGTCGCAGATCGCCTGTACTTCCTGTAAAATATGTGATGAGAATAAAACTGTTTTATCGGTTCCCAGTTTTTTAATCAGGGCTCTTATTTCAACAATCTGGTTAGGGTCAAGTCCACTGGTGGGCTCATCTAAAATTAAAACCTCGGGGTTGTGTATCAGAGCTGCAGCTAAGCCAACCCGTTGTTTATATCCTTTACTTAACTGACCTATTTTTTTATTGGCTTCTGCAGTTAAACCAACTGTTTTTATAACGGCCTCTATCTTTTTCGTTTTATCTTTTACAGCATGTACATTGGTTATAAAGTCAATGTATTCTCTTATATACATATCGTAATACAAAGGATTGGCTTCGGGTAAATAACCGATCTTCTTTTTTGTTTCGTTGCTGTTTTCATCTACAGGTATACCACAAACACTGGCATGACCTGCACTTGCAGTTAAATAGCCGGCAATTATTTTCATGGTGGTAGATTTGCCCGCTCCATTGGGCCCCAGAAAACCTACAATTTCACCCTTGCCTATTGTAAAAGAAATGTCATCTACAGCTTTTTGTGTGCCGTAAATTTTAGAAAGATTATTTACTGTAATAGACATGTATATAATTATGCTGCAAAAATAAAAAACGCCAGGTGTAAAAACCCGACGTTAATTTAATATTTCGTTATTTTTTTTCCCCGCTATTATTATTGGGGTTTTGATTTGGCCGTTGTTGTTGCCCTCTGGCAGATCTGTTGCGATTGTTGTTTGGCCCCTGCTGCCTGTTGGGGTTATTATTATTTCTTTGATTTCGGTTTGGCTCATTAGGCGGCTGTCCGGCTGACTTATTTCCAGCCTCGGCATTTCCGCCGGCTTGTTGTCCTTGGTTTACACCACTACGATTAGGCTGATTAGCAGCGCCGCGATTGGGATGATTACGATTTGGATTTTGTGCTTGTTGGGCATTGCCGGTACCTTCTTGTTTATTTCTTCTTGGCTGATTTGAACCCCTTTCCTGGTCCCTTCTTTTTCGGCTTGTTTTTTCGAGACTCTTTAAACTTATCTGACCAACTACATCGGCATAAGTGGGCTCAATTTCTTTTGGTTTATTGCTTACTATTTCAACAGGCTCCAGATCTTCCGGGCGAATGCCCTGTTTATTTAATTCTTTTATTTTTTTAACGCGTTCTATCGTTAATGGATATTGTTTGTTGCTATCTGGCATGGTATACCACATCAGGTTACGGAAGATATCTTTTTTAACCAGAAATGCACGACTCTTTGCCATTTCAATCATATCTGCATCTTCAGGAAAAAACTGCAGGGCATCCATATAGGTATCCAACTCATAGTTTAAGCAACATTTCAGACGGCCGCATTGGCCACTTAATTTGGTTTGATTGATACTTAAATTCTGATAACGGGCAGCATTTGTATTTACACTTTTAAAATCGGTTAACCAGCTACTGCAGCAAAGTTCACGGCCACAACTGCCTATTCCGCCTACTTTTCCGGCTTCCTGGCGGGCACCTATCTGACGCATTTCTACTTTAACTTTAAATTCCCCGGCATATAATTTTATAAGTTCTCTAAAGTCAACCCGATCATCAGCAATATAAAAAAAAGTGGCTTTACGGCCATCGGCCTGTAATTCTACTTCTGCCATTTTTAAATCCAGCTTGAGCTGGCGTGCCATGGCACGACTGCGAATTAAAACCTGAGCTTCCCGGGATTTTGATTCCAGCATTTTTGCAATATCAGTTTCGGTAGCACGGCGTAATACCTTTTTAATATCCGGACTTTTTTCGTCAACTCTGCGTTTTTTCAATTGCAAACGAACCAACTCACCGGTAATATTTACCATACCTACATCAAAACCACTAACACCTTCCACAGCAATCATATCCCCTTTTTCGTAAAGGTGTAAAGTTGAATTACGGAAAAAATCTTTCCGGCTGCCATTATTAAAACTTACTTCAATAACCCGGCAACCTGTTTCGGGGTCGCTAAAAGGTAAATTGGCAAGCCAATCATGTACATTCATACGATTGCAACCGCCACTTGAGCAGCTGCCATGACTCTGACAACCACCCGGGGTCCCATCTTTTGAATTTGTTCCGCAAGCTCCGCTACCACATCCCATATTAAGGTTAATTAAAAATTAATAATTAAAAATTAAGGAGAGCATTTTTATGAACCCGGCAGGAGAATTACTATTAAACTTCAGTGGCGTCGCACACTTGTACTTGATATCTTTAGTCGGCTGGTAAAGTCCCCAATGGGTTTGCCGATAAAAGAATGACGACCCAGCGATCATGATTATTGTTGAAAAAGCTGGTATCAAAATATGTAATACGCAAATATCAACGCTTTAAATAGTAACGATTAACTCCCAACGGTTCTCTTCCTCAGTTAACCAAAATTAACGATTTGTTATTAATAATATGATATAACCTGATAGAAAGGGCATGAAACAGCATTTTTGCGTTGGCATTTCGCTCAATATAGTAGCTGGCCTTATCCAATTCATTGATGATGGCTTCCTGTTGGCCGAGGTTGCAGAGTTTGTTTAAACGGAGGGCAAAGTCAAATTCGTTTCTAGCTTCTTGTTTATCCGTTTCCTGTTGTTCGTTTGTGGGTGCAATTACCCTTATCCTGATGGCTTGCTCAAGCAGGTGAATAAAGTATTTGAGGAACTGTTTCTGTTTTTCCCTGCCCAATTTGGCGGTATCATCAATCCATTTTACCTGGGCAACCGGGCCGGTTCTGATAATGGCATTTAACCAATCTCTTAACATAACTTCCCAATCATCGTCGGCGTGTTGCAATAATTGCAGGGCTTCCCGATAATTACCTTCGGCAACAGCAGCAATCTGTTGGGCTTTTTCAATTTTTACACCGGCGCTCATTTCCAGTGCAGCTTCCACTTCTATATTGTTGAGTAGCGGGATCTTTACCAACTGGGTACGCGATAAAATGGTAGGGAGAATGAGGTCTTCATTTTCTGCAACCAAAATAAACAAGGTGTTTGCTGGCGGCTCTTCAATCAATTTTAATAATTTATTACCTTCCTTTCCTAAAAATTCAGGCATCCACATGATGAGGATCTTGTATTCGCTTTCAAAACTTTTGAGATTCAGTTTGCGTATGATATCATTACATTCATGTGCTGTTATATTGCCCTGTTTGTTTTCGGCACCAATGAACTGTAACCAATCATACACATTACCGTATGGATTCTCTATAATAAACTGTCGCCATGCTTTTATAAAGTCGGTACTGATGGGTTTCTCACCCGGCTTTTTGGTAATAACCGGATAAGAAAAATGGATATCGGGGTGAATGAGTTCGTTGGCTTTTTTACAGGCGGGGCAGGTTCCACAAGCATCGTTTCTGGTTTCTTGTTGGTTTGTTTCTTGTTTCTCGCTTTTGGAGCTTGTAGTTGCAAAGAGATCAACTTCAGGTGGCTGGGGCTTACAGACAATGTATTGTGCAAATGCCAAAGCCAGTTGTAATGCACCACTTCCTTCTTTTCCTAAAAACAATAAGGCATGGCTTAGCCGGTTGTGCTGTACCATTTGTACCAGTTGCTCTTTTATTTCTTTTTGTCCGTTTATGGAATGGAATTGCATGGGCGCAAAGATAGTTGAAGAGTTTTGAGTTAAAAACTCAAAACCATAGCCTATTCGTTTGATACGAGTATAAAAAACAGTTTAGTCTTTATAGTTTACTGATGATCTCTGCACTCATCGGCTTTACCTTACTCTTAAAATGAGCCATCAATTTGCCATTTTCATCCAACAAAAACTTATTAAAATTCCATGAAATTTTTGCATCCATTACCCCATTTTCGCTTTTATTACAAAGCCATTTGTATAGGCCGGCCATATCTTTTCCTTTTACCGATATTTTGGCCGCCATGGGGAATGTTACACCGTAATTTTTTTTACAAAAGGCGTCAATGGTTTCATTGCTCCCGGGCTCCTGCGAAAAAAAATTATTGGCCGGAAAACCAACGATCACCAATTTGTCTTTGTACTTTTCATACAAGGCTTCCAGGCCTTCGTATTGTGGTGTAAAACCGCATTTGCTGGCGGTGTTTACAATTAATATTTTCTTTCCTTTAAAGTCGGCGAAATCAATAGTTCCACCATTTAATGATTCTACTTTAAAATCATAAATGGTTTTAGTTTGTATACTAATACCCGGCTTAGAAAATAAGCTGCTCCAGAAAAATGCCATAGACAAGGTTGCCAATTTTATCATCTTTATAATTTACTGGTAATGTCATCGCTCATGGGCGTTACCTTACTCGGAAAATAATGCAGCAGGTTGCCCTTTTCATCCAGCAAAAATTTCCCAAAATTCCATTTTATGTCAGCATCTAAAATCCCGTTTTCTGTTTTGTTACATAACCATTTGTAAATCGGGGCTATATCTTCTCCTTTTACAGAAACCTTGGCTGCCATAGGGAAAGTAACTCCATAATTCTTTTTGCAAAATTCTTTTATGTCGGCATTGGTGCCGGGTTCCTGAGCACCAAAATTGTTAGCCGGAAAACCAACAATAACCAGTTTGTCTTTATAGGTATCATACAATTTTTGTAATTCTTCGTACTGTGGTGTTAAACCGCATTTGCTGGCAGTGTTTACGATCAGTATTTTTTTGCCTTTGAATGTAGAAAAATCAATGGTACCGCCTTCAAGCCCTTCAACTTTAAAATCGTAAATGGATTTTACGGTGTCATCAGTTTTTATTTCAGGGGTAACCGTATTTACATTTTTGTTTGCCTCAATTGTGCAGGCCAGGAGGATGGCACCGAGGGCTACTAATTTTATCATATACTATATTTATTTTATTAACAAGGTATTTGAAATATTGTTCAGTTTTTTTGGGTGAGTAAAGCTATATTTTTTTTTGGGCTGATGTTTAATAAAGAGCCAAAACCTCAAAACAGGTTATCCCTATTGGATAGGGTGGCTATCATTGTTTCTCATAACAACCCATATCAGGTAATCCAATATTTCGGGTATTATTATCGAGGTCTTTTGGAAAAACAGTTAATACACCTG
The DNA here is from genome assembly GCA_947483345.1 of Chitinophagaceae bacterium. GTDB lineage: Bacteria > Bacteroidota > Bacteroidia > Chitinophagales > Chitinophagaceae > Ferruginibacter. Next base: position 13,451 of record CANKNL010000047.1, read on the forward strand.
CATTTATGCCTGGTGCAAATGCATTTTTTGTGATCCTGAAATCGTATATTTTTTTACTCACATCAATGCTGTCAAACGAAGGTTCAGTATTAATTTTATTACCAGATAAAGTGCTGTTGGCAGGATCAGTTAGGGCACGATAAATATTTTTTTCGAATAAAACAGTAAATGCACTGGCGCCCTGTTTGCTCACCACAACTTCATTATCTACCATACCGCCATCGCTCCAAAAAATGTTATTGCGAAAAACAGCATTAAGGTCGGCGGTTAATAAAATACCTGATTGGTTTAAAAAATTATTGACGTTAAGCACCGGATTTTTATGAATAAGATAATTATTGGAATAGGCCGCAACTGTACAATGTGTAAAGTTATAGATGCCGCCATAACTTAAAATGATATTACTGCCGCAGTTGCTGATTAAACTGTTATCGGCCTGCAGGCTGCTGTTTACGCATAATAGGCCGGCATCGTAGGCATTATCAACAATGCACTGGTGCAAAATAACTTTTGGATTGGCATTGAGGGATGGCTTTTCGGTAACTATGGCCTGATAGGCATTTTTTATAACGGCATAGCTTAGTATATTGTTTTTACTGCTGCCTCTAAAATAAATTCCGGGCCAGCTTGCAGGCAGATCTTTATAACCTTCATCTAGCCTGTCGCCGGTGAAAATAACATTATCCGGAGAGGTGCCATTAACAGTTAAAGTGCCATCTACAATAAAAGGGGCATCGGCATGTGAAAAAATTTTACAGCCCGGCTGAATGGTTAGTGTGGCGGTTGTATCAATCCGTATACTGCCAAGGATAACGTAGGG
>CANKNL010000048.1 GCA_947483345.1 Chitinophagaceae bacterium
AAAAACTGGTGCGATGCAAAAAACATGATTGCCTGTTATGAAGATGACAGTATCATACACAACGCCGCAATAGATCTGTTACAGGGAAAGATTGGGGCCAAAGGGAAATTGCCGGTTACGGTTTGTGAGTTGTATAAATTTGGGGCGGGCATTACATTTAATGCTGCTGTAAATCCACCCGCAGGCGATAAAGCAGTTATTAACCCTTCGAAACTCAGCATCATTGATTCGCTGGCTAAAGACGCCATTGCAAAGGGAGCAACTCCCGGGGCTGTTGTTTTAGTTGCAAAAGATGGTAAGATCGCCTACTATAAGGCTTATGGTAATTTAACCACTGATAAGGCCGAACCGGTAAATCTGGAATCCATTTATGATATGGCGTCTGTTACAAAGATTTGTGCCACTACCATTTCGGTAATGAAATTAGTTGATGAAGGTAAACTTGATCTGAAAAAAAAACTTGGAGATTACCTGCCTTGGGTTAGGGGCAGCAACAAAGAAAATTTAACAATAGAAAATATTTTACTGCACCAGGCCGGGCTGGTGGCCTATATACCTTTTTATAAAGAAATCATAGATGCTAACGGCGTTCCTTACCCTAAATATGTTGCTGCAAAGCAAAATGATTCCTTCAACATACGTGTTGCCCAAAATCTTTTTATGCGTAATGACTGGCGGGATACTTTATACAAACGCATTTTACAAAGTCCACTTGGCCGCACAAATAATTATGTGTACAGCGACAATGATTTTATTTTTTTAGGAAAAGTGGTAGAAGCGATCAGTGGTTTAGCACTTGATGACTATGCAGAAAAAGAATTCTACAAGCCCATGGGATTAACCACATCGGGGTTCAAACCCAGAGAACAATTCAGTTTAAGCCGTATTGTTCCAACTGAACAGGAAAAATCTTTTCGTTTGCAACTTCTGCGTGGCGATGTGCATGACCCCGGTGCTGCCATGTTTGGTGGCGTGGCCGGCCATGCCGGGCTTTTTAGTAATGCATACGATTTAGCCATGATCATGCAAATGCTTTTAAATGGTGGCACCATTAACGGCAAAAGATATTTACAAAAAGAAACAATAAATCTGTTTACGACTTACCAAAGCTCAATCAGCAGGCGTGGATATGGTTTTGATAAGCCCGAAAAAAACAATGCTATTCGCCCGGATCCTTACCCATGCTACAAGTCATCTCCGCTTACATTTGGGCATACCGGTTATACGGGCACCTGTGTTTGGGCCGACCCTATGTATAATCTTGTTTATATATTTTTAAGTAACCGGGTTAATCCGGAAGGAGGTGAAAACACAAAACTACTTAAGATGAATGTGCGTACAAATATTCAGGAAGCGATTTATAAAGCGATGGGTTTATAAATTAAGGTATCAATATACCTGCAGCCCATAACAAGTTATTTTCAGCTTTAAAATATTTGGCCTTCAGTTCCTGTAATTTTTGCAAAGCCTCCAGCGCTTTATTTTCCCGGGCATTGATCAAAAACAAAGAACTTTCACCGGCCTGGAAACGGATCTCTTCACCACGCTGTAAAATCTGGTAGTTTTTATAAGCCTTTTCTTGCAAGGCTACCTGACTTTTAATTGCAAGTAATTCATTAAAATAAGATCTTACTTTATTCTCTACCTGCTGCAGCTTTTGACCTTGCTGCAATTGTGTTTCTGTTATTTTTAATTTTGCCTTACGGTACTCGCCTCTTCCCTGCGATAAACGGAGTGGAATTCCCAATGACAATCCATACTGAAAATTATTTTCAAACAAAGGGCCGGTAGTGGCTGTTTTTAATATTTCATACCCTTTACCCAATTGGTTATAACGAAAATTTACCTTGGGCAACAGTTCCTGGAATTTTAATTTCTTTTCAACGCCCAAAACATTCAGTTTATAATTATAGATTATCAGCTCCGGATGATTCTTTGTGGCTGAAGTCAATAAACTATTTAACTCAGGCAATGCAATGGATGACATGTTTAAATTCTGCAGGTCTTCACCAGGAATAATATTTGATGACAGATTGTAAGGTTGGGTGTTTGCAGTCCAGAGAAAAACTGACAGATCCAGCGTTGTGTTTTGAAATTCAAGCCAGGCCTGGCTTTTTTGCAATTCAAAACTTTGTAATTGCACAAGGGCTTCGGCCGTATCAATAGCGGGCCTGTCACCAAGGCGGTAAGCTGTTTTAACCAGTTGCACTCTTTTTTCATTAACAACAACGGCATCGCTTATGGTTTTAAAAAACTGGTATTGCTGTACCCATGTCCAGTAAGTTTTCATCGCATCCAGCAACAGGTTATTGAGTATATTTCTTTTTTCAATAGCTGAGGCTTCCCGGAATATTTTTGCTGTTTGCAATGCCGCCCTTCTTTTATCCATTAATAGGTTCTTAGCCAATGGTACACTAATGCCTACGTAACTGGTTTGGCCTTTTGTTTCTTCGGGATTGGTACGGTTACCCGACAGGTATTCCAATCCGGCTGTTACTTCCACACCAAACCAGGTTGGTATCGAAAGTTCCGGACGGTTATAATAATAGTAGTTTGTTCCGTCAAATGTTTTCTCAGCCATTTCATTTGCTAAAACAGGGTCAAACATGCCCCTGGCAATGGTGACATCAGCTTTTGCTTTTTCAATAAAAATATCGGCCTGCTTTGCAACCGGATGGTATTGCTTTACTATTTCCATCAGCTGTTTAGCTGATAAGGTCTGTAAAGAATCTGCCTGCTGCATGCTTTCCTGTGCAGTAACGGCAAATGAAAAAACCAGCAATACCGGTGATAAGATGCAATTTAAAAGTTTCATTTTTTTTCTGTTGTTTTTAAATCTGCTTTTTTATAATAATCCGGTGGAAATCCATTGATATTACGCCAGAGCTCAAACCATACAGGCACATTATTCAATAAAGTGATGCCCTGTGCACCTGCACCGATCTTTAATTCCCTTGGCCATGGTTTATCTTTTGCATCTTCCTGTACAATCACCCTGAATTTGCCGTTAGCACTTACATTACTTTCCACTGCCACTATCTCACCGCCAAAAGTGCCTGATGAGGCTTTGGGCCAACCACTGAAAACGATAGCAGGAAAACCATCAAATAAAAAACGTACTTTTTGTCCGGGTGCAATCAAGGGTAAGTCAAGCGGCAGTACATACATCTCCACTGCATATTGAATTTTATTAGGTACAATCTCAGCGATCATCTCACCTTCTTTTACAAATTCTCCAATACCTGCCTTTTGTGCTTTTACAATTTGTCCGCTTTGCGATGCCATAATGCAATACATACCATGTCGGATATTATAGCTGGCGTATTGATTTTGAAGTTTTGCAATATCAGACTGACCACTTGCAATTTGGGTGAGTGATTGAAACTGATCGCCTTTTGCCTTGGTAACTTTTTCTACATTCTCCTGTTGTAAAGCACTCATTTCAATTCGTGTAATGGTCAGATCCTGTTTACTGTTTGCCAGTTTATTCTCTGCCATTATTTTCTTTGCCTGTGCATTTTGAAATTGCTGATTGCGGGTCTCCAGCTGTGTTAAGGAAACCAATCCGCTATCGTACATGGCTTTTTGGCGTAAGTATTGTTTGCTGCCGATGTTGAAATCATTATTAGCTGCAGCCGTTTCAGCACTGTCTGCCTGTACTTTTAACTGTAACTGGTTCAGCTTATTCAACAACTGGTTCAGCTTTAATTGAAGACCCGAATTAATGGCGCCGATCTGCTGATCTGCAACACCAACTTTACTTTTATAATATTCAACAGATAATTCTTTTCCGGCCAATTGTTCTTTGGTACGTTGCAACAGGTTTGGATCCAGGTAATCTGTTTTTACTTCTGTTAATTGCACCAAAGTATCACCAGCCTTTACATAATCGCCTTCCTTAACATGCCATTTCATTACCCTTCCACCGATGATGGTGTTTACCTGTTGTGGCCGCTGGTCCTGGTACAATGTGGTAACGGTTCCTTTTGCCCGGATATTTTGTGTCCAGGGCAGAAATAAAAAAATGATAAATACCAGAATACAGATTAAGAACCATCCTTTTACTTTACTGTTTTTATTATACTGATAAATATGTGTGTATGATTTTAATTTAGTGCTGTCCATTTTAATTTATTTTTTTATTGATGGAGGATTGGATTTTAACTTTACCATCTTCCATGATTATAACTTTATCACAAAGCCCTGCAAATTCTTCATCATTGCTTACTACCACCAGTGTTGTATTTCCAATTTGAGTCAGCAATTGAATAATCTGCATACGGTACTCTTTTTCTGCCTGCTGCCATGGATCTTCCAGCAGCAAAAGCCGGGGCTTACCGGCCAGTGCTCTTACCAATAAAATTTTATGAACAACATTATGTGATAATCGTTTGCCGGCTGGATCCAGCATGGTATCGTATCCGTTCTTTAATGTTGCAATAAAATCACTCAAGCCGGTTTTGGCAGCCAGGTCAATCACGACTTGCATGGAAACACTTTCATTACCTAATGAAATATTTTCCCAAACCGAGCCATGAAAAATATCCTGCTGGTTGATAAGTACACCTATCTGAGAACGTACCGAGTTTAAATTATAATTGCCCAACGGCACATCATTCAGCATCATCGAGCCATTAAAACCGGTATAAGCGCCCGCCAGTATCCTCAGCAAAGTTGACTTGCCTGAACTATCCTTTCCTTGTACACAAATTTTTTCATTGGCATTTATCTGCAAATCAATATTTGACAAAACATCGTTTTTATCATTATAACTGAAGCTCAGGTTCTTTAACTCTACCTGCAACCCTTGACCCGTTTCAGATAAATAAACAGACCCGTTTTCTTCTTTTGGCTTATCGGTAAGATTTGCTATTTTTTCTACAGAGGTAAGCGTATCATACACACTACCCATGTTCATGATCAGTTTTTCAACCGAATTCAATATCAGTAATATGATAATTTCGGCTGCAATAAACTGCCCGATATTTAATTGCTGATTAACCAGCAACAATGTGCCTACAATGAGCATGGCAGCAGTTATCACTGTTTTAAAAATCACCAGTACATGGTACTGTAATTTCAAAATCCTGAAATGGCTGTTACGGGCATTCAGGTATTGCGTTACTTCTTTGTCGGTTTTTTGAAGATGGAAATCATTGCTTTTAGCCAGCTTTATTGATTTGATCACCCGGGCAGTTTCCTGCAGCCAGTCTGCCACCCTGTATTTGTAATTACTCTCCTCTATACTGGTATCAAGTGCTTTGTTGCCGGTATAGCGCAGTATCAGCCACAACAAAATAATAAGCACAAAACTAAAAAGTATGAATGCAGGATGATAAAATGATAATAATATCAGCCCGAAGATGATCTGGATACTGGCAGTAGGTATATCCAGTAAAATTTTTGATAAACTTTTTTGCAGCACCGGAACATCAAAAAAACGATTGATCAATTCCGGCAAATAAACATGATCCACTTTTTTAAGATCAAGTTTAGGAATATGTTCTGCAAAAGCAAAAGCATAACGTACAAATATTTTTTGCTGGATCTTTTCTATGATCTTCATTTGGTTTACCTGCATGATACCTGCGGCCAGCACACCGGCAACTACCAATATAATCAGCACAATCAATGAAGCCCTCATGGATGCTCCCAATACAAAACCAATAATGGCCTGTATGCCGAGTGGCAATGAAAGTTGTATTAAACCACTTAATATGGCATAAAAATAAACAGCAGTAATTTCTTTTCGTTCCAGTTTTACCAGGTTTAATATCCTGGTAACCGGACTTAATTTAGTTGGCATTGAAAAAAGTTTGTTATTCAGTTACTAATTCTACAGACCTGCAAGTGCAGACCTGTATGCAATTTAGAAAATTTGATTAACAGAAATCTGGGGGAGGTGTAAATTTCTCAAAGCAGGGCGAAGGCATAATGCTTTCAGCCAGGTGTATTTGAGTAAGGAGTTTTACAGATAAATCGAGGTTAATATTATAAAAAGAAAGGAATTCTTTATGTGATTTTAAATCGTCTTTATCTGTTTTTTTTTCTTCGCTGATATTCAACACAATAGCCTGGTCATTGCCCCAAATGGATTGTATGGTAGGTAATACCTGTACTACCGTAAAAAGAATTAATATAAAAAAAGCGATCTTTTTCATTGAAGCGCAAAACTAATTGAATGGTTTAACATAAACCAGCTCCAATTGTTTGAAAATTGTAAAATTTTAGTTTCTAACTGTTAAAGTTCTTCAGAACTCTCCGGCAAATGATCATATTCTCCTTTTAATGCATAATAACCAAATATCATCATGCCAAAGGCAATGGGTGTAAAAATGGTGATGATGATAATCCAGGGAATGGGTTTATTGATATCTTTTATGCCTGTACTGTTGATATTATGAAAAGCACCCCATATTAAAATATAAATGATCACCGGTGCCATGATGATCCATACAATACCCATTATTTTTTTTATACTATTCATGAAACTTATTTATAAAGATGTCCCCTTTAATTTTTGTTTAATCATTCACGTCTTTATCAATTTTATTAGTAAGATATAATGCGCCAATGATAAAACATAAAGCCGCTACCCCAATGGGATACCAGAGTCCTACCAGTGGGTCTTCGGTAAACGTGGTGGCCAGTAAGGTTGCAATAAATGGCACCAATCCACCAAATACGCCATTGCCAATATGATAAGGCAAACTCATGGATGTATAGCGGATCTTTGTGGGAAACAGCTCTACCAAAAAAGCCGCGATGGGGCCATAAGCCATGGTTACAAAAAGGATCATTACCCATACCAGTAAAATGAATTTTATATATTTTTCCAACCCCAATTCCTTATTGATATACCGGGGCGAACGGTCATGTTTATAGGTCTTGATCGGTACATGATTCATTTGCTGAAATGTAATACCGGTATCTTTTTTGATCTCGGTAAACTTAGCGCCATAATAATTTTTATACTTGGTTGTGATACTATCTGCTGTTTCTAAACGAAAGGTATCCGATTTAATAATAACCAAATCCTGTTTCATCCATTCTTTTGCATCAGTATCTTTTAAAAATACACTAAAGATCGGCCTGTAAAAGATAACCCCTAATAACATGCCTGCCAGCATGATCCATTTTCTTCCAATTTGATCACTCAGCCATCCAAAAAATAAGAAAAATGGTGTTGCAAAAGCAATGGCCCATAATAAAATACCCCGACTTTGACTAAACTCAAGTTTGCACGTATTTTCTAAAAAACTTTGGGCATAAAACTGACCGGTGTACCAGATAACACCCTGGCCCATTACTGCTCCAAACAGAGCCAACAAAACCATTTTGAAATTTGCTTTGTGCCCAAAGCTTTCCTTTATAGGATTAATGGATGTGGTACCTTCTGCCTTAAGTGCGGCATACATTGGCGATTCCTTCATCTTTAACCGGATATAAATTGAAAGCCCCACCAATAATATGGAGACCCAGAATGGATATCGCCAACCACCCCATTCTGCATTAAAAGCGGCTTCACTCATATTTGTTTTTATAAGTAGTATAATGCCCAGTGCTACAAATAAACCCAGTGTGGCCGTGGTTTGTATCCAACTGGTATAATACCCTCTTTTTTCTGCTGGTGCATGTTCGGCAACATACGTAGCTGCACCACCATACTCACCGCCTAATGCCAATCCCTGTACTAGCCGCAATAATAAAACCAACAATGGTGCCGCCAGACCAATCGTTTTGTACCCGGGCACCAGCCCAATTAAAAAAGTGGATGCCCCCATTAAAATTAAGGTAAGTAAGAACGTGTATTTTCTGCCGATCAGATCACCTAACCTACCAAAAACCAAAGCGCCGAAAGGACGTACTAAAAAGCCGGCAGCAAAAATAGCCAGGGTACTTAACAACGCGGCTGTGGAATTACCTTCAGGAAAAAACTGAACAGAAATGGTTTTGGCAAGCATCCCAAAAATATAAAAGTCGTACCACTCAATTAAAGTACCCAGTGAAGACGAAAAAATTATTTTACCTATACCTTTTACCGGAGCTATTGCCATAATTATCTTTTATACCTATTTTTTGAGGGGAAGTAAACATAAATATATTAAATTGGTGCCAAAGTAAACCAATTGATATCATGCCATATCCCTATCAGATAAAATCTCTGGAACAATATCATATCGATTATAAAAAAAGTATTGAAGACCCTGGTGCATTTTGGTCAGCTGTTGCCGAAAATTTTAACTGGCAAAAAAAATGGGATACCGTATTAGAGTGGAATTTTAAAGATCCTAAGATTGAATGGTTTGCAAATGCCAAACTTAACATTACCGAAAATTGTATTGATCGTCATTTAGCAACCATGGCTGATAAACCGGCCATCATCTGGGAGCCTAATAACCCAGAAGAAAGAACAAGAACAGTTACCTATGCCCGTTTGCATAAAAGAGTATGTCAGTTTGCACAGGTACTAAAAAACAATGGCGTAAAAAAAGGAGACCGTGTTTGTATTTACATGGGTATGGTACCCGAACTGGCTTATGCGGTTTTGGGTTGTGCCAGAATTGGTGCCATACACAGCGTCATTTATGGCGGCTTCAGCGCACAAAGTATTGCCGACAGACTGGAAGATGCGGCAGTAGAATTTATTGTTACCTGCGACGGGGCATACCGTGGCGGAAAAGATATACCCTTAAAATCGGTGATTGACGATGCGCTTATTGGCAATAAAACGATAAAGCGTGTGATCGTTTATACCAGAACCAGAACGCCTGTGAGTATGATTAAAGGCCGTGATGTTTGGTGGGAAGATGAGATGGATCATGCCGAAACACAGCTTGAAGCAAATGGCCATATTAATTTCCCTGCAGAAGTAATGGATGCTGAAGACCCTTTGTTTATTTTATACACCTCGGGTAGTACAGGTAAACCAAAAGGCGTTGTACATAGCAGTGCCGGCTATATGGTTTGGACCAATTACACTTTTGTAAATGTATTTCAATACAAGCCGGGTGATGTGTTTTTTTGTACAGCAGATATTGGCTGGATAACCGGGCACAGTTATATTGTTTATGGCCCTTTAAGTGCTGGTGGTACCAGTTTAATGTTTGAAGGTATTCCTACCTGGCCTGATGCTGGCAGATTTTGGGATATCGTTGATAAACACAAAGTGAATATTTTATACACGGCACCAACGGCCATCCGTAGTTTAATGAGCTATGGCTTAGAACCTATATTGGGTAAAGATCTGTCTTCTTTAAAAATATTGGGCACAGTGGGCGAACCCATCAATGAAGAGGCCTGGCATTGGTATGATGAACATATCGGAAAGAAAAAATGCCCCATAGTAGACACTTGGTGGCAAACCGAAACAGGCGGTATTTTAATTTCAAACCTGGCTGGTATTACACCGGCTAAACCCAGTTGGGCTACATTACCAATGCCGGGTGTAGTGCCTGTTTTGGTAGATGAAAACGGAAATGAAATAAATGAGAAAGATGAAAATGGTTTATTGAAAGGAAACTTGTGTTTAAAAACGCCATGGCCCGCTATATTAAGAACGACTTATGCCGATCATGAGCGATGCCGTACCAATTATTTTACGGCCTATCCTAATTTATATTTCACCGGTGATGGTGCCATGAAAGACGAAAATGGATTTTATCGCATCACCGGCAGGGTTGATGATGTGCTGAATGTTAGCGGACACCGAATTGGAACGGCCGAAATAGAGAATGCGATTAATATGCACGCAGGTGTTATTGAAAGTGCAGTTGTTGGCTATCCGCATGATATAAAAGGTCAGGGCGTTTATGCCTATGTTATTTATGGCCATATGCACAGCGATGAGGAACTCACTAAAAATGATATTTTGCAAACCGTAACCCGGGTTATTGGTGCCATTGCCAAACCCGATAAAATTCAGTTTGTAACCGGCCTTCCTAAAACAAGAAGCGGAAAAATTATGCGTCGCATCTTAAGAAAAATTGCAGAAGGAGAAATAGACAATTTGGGCGATACTACAACCTTGCTTGATCCCGGGGTTGTTGAAGATATTATAAACGGAAAATTAGTATGATTGATCATTATTCCCTAAACTACGTCATCAAATGAAACATCATTATTTTTTTATTTTAATTTTCGCATTGTTTTTTTCCGGTTACTATTTTACTGCTAGTGCCCAAATGAAAAGCTGTTGTGAGCCCGATGGCGTCATACTCCTGTCTACAATTAAGCAAACACCGGGCACTTTAAAAATGGTGAAGACCCTTGACAGCATTGGTAAAAATGCCAACCCCGAAGATTTTTACCTGATGAATGCAGCCCGCATGGAATTATTCAAAAAAAAACTGGAAACAGAAAAAGACCCCTACAAAAGGCTGGAGTATTATTTTAAATACGGTAATGAAGCCTTAAATGCAGGTAAAACAGATGAAGCGATTAATGTAATAGAACAGGTGCTTTCTGCCATGAAGTTGACAGTAGAAAATTCAACGCCTCAATTTAAATTGTATTTTGATCTGTTAGCCATTGCCTATATGAGAAAAGGAGAACTGGAAAACTGTGCAGCAAATCATACAGCGCAGAGTTGCATTATTCCTATTCGGGGTGGAGGCATACACAAATTTACTACGGGTTCAGAAAAGGCCATTGAATTATACAGCATGCTATTGGTTAAATATCCGGATGATCTGCAATCGAGGTATTTACTGAACATCGCCTACATGACACTGGGTAAATACCCAACAGAAGTACCCAAACAATGGTTGATTGAATCTGCCGTATTCACAAAAAATACCAGTAACATTATTTTAAAAGATGTGGCTGTTGCAAAAGCTGTTGATATGAATGGTATATCGGGCAGCTGTGTGGTAGAAGATCTGGATAATGATGGCCTGTTGGATATCATGGCATCTTCTTATGGCCTGAGTGATCAGATAAGGTACATGCACCAACAAAACGACGGGTCATTTAAAAATGAAACTGTTTCTACTGGATTGGTAGGCATTACCGGAGGCTTAAATCTAATTCATGCCGATTATAATAATGATGGCTTTGCCGATTTTATAATTTTAAGAGGCGGATGGCTGGGCAAAAATGCAAAATTCCCCTTCTCCTTAATTAAAAATAATGGCAACAATACTTTTGAAGATGTGACACTTGAATCAGGCCTCTATTCCCCGGCACCAACACAAACAGCAAGCTGGGGTGATTTTAATAACGACGGATGGATTGACCTTTTTGTTGCACATGAAAATTATCCCTGCCAGTTATTTATGAATATAAAAGGGAAGTTTAAAGACGTGACCGTTAAATATGGATTAAACCTGACCACTTTTGCCAAAGGTTGTGTATGGGGCGATATTAACAATGATGGCTTTCCGGATTTGTATATCTCCACACTGGGTGCGCCTAATAAATTATTACTCAATAAACCTGGTAAAAACCCGGGAGAAAGATTATTTTTTGATATTTCAAAATCGGCCGGAGTTGAAGAACCGCTTTATAGTTTCCCCACCTGGTTTTTTGATTTTGATAATGATGGCTGGCTGGATATTTTTGTCTCGGGATATGATACCAGGCGGTTTTCACTGGTTGCAGAGGATGCTGCCCGTGATATGCTGGGCTTACCCGTTTTGGGCGAATTGCCAAGATTATATCACAACAACGGCAATAATACATTTACAGATGTAAGTGTGGCATATGATGTAAACCATGTAAACTACACAATGGGATGTAATTTTGGCGATATTGATAATGACGGCTGGCTCGATTATTATTTAGGTACCGGTGCGCCGGAATATACAAGCATCATTCCCAATAAACTTTACCACAATTTAGCCGGCAAAAAATTTGAAGATATTACCTATGCTACCAATACCGGGCACATTCAAAAAGGGCATGGGGTGGCCTTTGCAGATATTGATAATGATGGTGACCAGGATATTTATGCCGTAATTGGTGGCGCTGTTGAGGGCGACCGCTTTAGAAATGTACTTTTTGAAAACAGTACGATCTCCGGTAACCAGTGGATAAAATTAAAATTAGAAGGTACAGGTTCCAACAGGTCGGCCATTGGGGCAAGGGTAAGAATTAAAGTAAAAACAACAACAGGCCATTTTCAGAATTTTTATCATACCGTAAGCACCGGTGGCAGTTTTGGATCCAAACCATTAACAATAGCTGCAGGGCTTGGTAATGCAACAGGCATTGAAGAAATTGAGATCAGGTGGCCTAATGCAAAACAAAGCACCGAGATCATTACCGGTGTTTCCATGAATACATTGGTAAATGTAAAAGAAGCTGCGGGTAAACAATAAATAAAATGCCCTATAAAATTGTTTGTATAAATAACTTAAGCATGCAACATGCTGATGTCTGTAAGTAATTTATTCCGTTTGCAATTTTATTAACTTTACTTTTGAAAAAAGTATTTTCTACACATGAAAAAATTACTCAGATTTTTATTCCGCACCATAGTGGTGTTATTTGTTCTTATCAATATCATTGTGGCTTTTCATGCCTATAAGTTTACCCATTTTTACAATACCGGGGACCTGGTTATAAAAAAAATGGAAGATAAAACCGGGTGGGATAAAACCAAAGATATTTTATTTGGCATTAATGCTGTAAAACAGAAAAATGCCAATGCCTCAGATTCTGTATATCAAACCATAACCCTTACAACAAAAGACAGTATTAAATTAGAGGGCTGGTATATACCGGTTGATAGTGCCAAAGGAACCGTTTGCATGTTTCATGGCCATGGCAGTAAAAAAAGCGCCACCAACGACGAGGCCATAGCATTTCATAAACTGGGTTACAGCACTTTTCAGCTTGACTTCAGGGCACATGGTAACAGTAGCGGAAATACCTGCACCATTGGCTATAATGAAAGTGAAGATGTTAAGCTGGCCTATGATTATATTAAAAACAAGGGAGAAAAGAATATCGTATTATGGGGTATATCGATGGGGGCCGCTACGGTATCAAAATCGATCTATGATTATGCTTTACAGCCATCCAGGGTGATTTTGGAAATGCCCTTCGGCACAATTGAAGAGGCTGTTGAAGGACGGCTTAAAATGATGGGGCTTCCACCGCAACCATTATCAACCTTAATAACATTTTGGGGAGGTGTTGAACATGGTTTTTGGGCCTATCATATGAAACCTGTTGAATATGTAAAAAAAATAACGGCCCCGGTTTTACTACAATGGGGAGCTCATGACCCAAGGGTAAGCCGCAAAGAAACCGATTTAATTTACCAAAACATACCCACAGTAAAAAAAATGGTTGTGTATGAAAACAGCGGCCATGAATCACTTTGCCATAAAGAACATGACAAGTGGAAAGCAGAAATGGCCCTTTTTTTACAATGACCCATCCAAAAAATATAACCATACAGGATTATACCTATCATTTACCAGCTGAGCGGATTGCCATACATCCACTAACGGAAAGGGATATATCTAAGATCTTAATTTTTCAAAACGGGGAAATTAAACAGGATATTTATAAACACCTAGTCCAATACCTGCCGGCAGACAGCTTACTCATTTTTAATAATACAAAAGTTTTAAAGGCCCGAATTTTATTTACTAAACCAAGTGGCGGCATTATAGAAATTTTTTTATTAGAACCCATTCAGGCAAATTACACAACCACCTTATCTGCAACAAAAACCTGTACCTGGAAATGCATGATCGGCGGTGTAAGTAAATGGAAAGACGATGTATTGCAATTAAAAATGGTGAATGATGAATTAAGAATGGTGAAGAAAGAAAAGCTTTCTGATGCTTATATCATTGAATTTAGCTGGGATAGCGGGTTCAGTTTTGCTGAAGTATTGCAGCAAGCAGGGGATATCCCTTTACCGCCATACATTAAAAGAAAAACAGAAAAAGAAGATACAGCACGTTACCAAACCATATATGCAGCAGACGAAGGGTCAGTAGCTGCCCCCACTGCAGGCCTGCATTTTACTAAGGACATTTTTAACAGTCTTGCTAAAAAAAACATTAAAACCGATTTTGTAACACTGCATGTTGGGGCTGGTACATTTAAGCCTGTGAAAGCGGCTATCATGAAGGATCATAACATGCATGCTGAGTGGATCGATGTAAGTATTGACTTGATTGAAAATTTAATTTCACAGCTCCATAA
>CANKNL010000049.1 GCA_947483345.1 Chitinophagaceae bacterium
AATATTTTATATGCACAATCACAGAATGGCGGACTGGTTCGTTATGATAAAAAAAGCAGAGAAGCATTATTCATTCAACCTGTTAATAGTATTGATTCGGGCTACCGTTTTGATTGGGATGCGCCATTACTGATTTCTAAACATAATAATAAACGCTTGTATTTTGCAGCCAATAAATTATTCCGTACAAATGACCAGGGAAATTCCTGGGATATCATCAGTCCCGATTTAACAAGAGGCGTGCCTCAGAAAATGCAAAAGCTGATGAATAAAAGCTGGAGTATTGATGAGATGGCCAGTAAGGGTTCATTCGCCAATATTACCAGTATAGCGGAGTCGCCATTGGATGAAAATAGACTGTATGCCGGTACCGGAGATGGGGTTATTCAATATACCAATGATGGCGGTAAAACCTGGACAAAGGCAGCCTTACTTCCCGGGCTTACAGAATTTTCCAGAGTACATCACATCATCGCATCAAAGTATAATAAACAGGTAGCCTATGCGGCCTGTCAGGCATTTAATTTTGGAGATTATAAACCCTATCTTTTAAAAACTGCTGATGGCGGTAAAACATGGATTTCCATCAATGCCAATCTGCCTGAAAGGGGCAGTACTTATACAATTGCAGAAGACCATATCAAATCTGATCTGTTGTTTGTGGGCACCCAATTTGGATTATTTTTTACCATTGATGGCGGTAAAGAATGGATAAAGTTTACCAATGGTTTACCCACTACCACCTTTATGGATATTGAAATTCAGCAACGCGAAAATGATCTGGTGGTGTCTACATTTGGAAGAGGTGTATATATCCTGGATGATTATTCGCCATTAAGAAATATGACGACAGACATGCTGCAAAAGCAAGCAGTTGTTTTTCCGGTAAAAGAGGCATTAATGTATGTAGAAGCCAATCCATTTGGGTTTAAGGGAAAGGGTTTTATGGGAGCCGGTTTTTATACAGCACCCAATCCGGAATTTGGTGCCGTCTTTACTTATTTTATTAAAGATGAATTAAAAACCCTGAAACAAAAAAGAAGGGATGTAGAAAAGGAAAAACAAAAGAAAGGAGAAGATATTGAATTTCCGGTTTATGAGGTATTAAAGCAGGAAGCTGAACAAGAAGATCCTTATTTGCTTTTTATTGTTACAGATGCGCAGGGACATATTGTTCGAAAAATAAAAACGGCAGTCACTAAAGGCATTAACAGGGTAACATGGGATCTCCGGTATGTAGCTTTTAAACCAATATCATTTATTCCTTTTGATGACAGTTATGCATGGGATGAACCCGAAAAAGGCTATATGGTTCCCCCGGGTATGTATCAAGTTGCTTTACAAAAATTTGAGAACGGGATATTTACCGAACTGGCAGCAGCGCAATCTTTTAATTGCGTTAGTTTAAATAACAGTTCATTACCTGCCGAGGATAAACCAGCATTAAATGAATTTAATAAAAAACTGGCTGAGCTAACCAGGGCAATGAGTGGGGCTGATGAGTACAGGGATGAACTGACAAAAAAAATACCCTATCTTAAAAAGGCTGTACTGGATGCCAGCAATGTGCCGATTGGTAGTTTAGAACAGCTACGGGCTATTGAGAAAAAACTGCAATCAATTAATAAAAAAATGAATGGTGATGGATTGAGGGCAAAATATGAAGGCACCATGCCGATATCATTAAAAAGCAGGGTTGATATGATAACCGGTGCATTATGGAATACGAACGCTGCTGCTACCGAAACTTTCAAAATGTCATATCTTATTGTAGCCGATGAATTTGAGGGTGTTTTAAATGCCTTGCGTTCGGTTACTGAAGATATTAAACAGGCCGAAGCCGTTTTAGAAAAATACAAAGCAGCATATACGCCCGGGCGCTTACCGGACTGGAAGAAGAATTAGGGGATAAAAAATAAATTTGGATAAACTAAATAAATTAGTATATTTGTGCTAATCAAATTAGTTGCATCATGTCAATAGCCGGTCAAAATTTAAAATATTTACGTAAACTCAGGGGTTGGACACAAGAAGAATTTGCCATCAAACTGGGTATTAAACGTTCTTTAATTGGCGCTTATGAAGAAGAACGGGCCGATCCCCGTTTAGAGGTTTTGGAAATTCTGGCCGATATATTCAAGCTCTCTTTAGACGAGCTTTTACTTAAAGATTTAAGCCATACAGCAGATAATTATCTCGCTAAACGCCGGCAACAAAAAATGATGAGTGCAGATAGGAATCTAATCCATTTTGTACCCGTTAAAGCAGCGGCCGGTTATTTAGCCAGTTATGCCGACACCGAATTTATTGATGAGCTCAATACCTTTACTCTGCCGATGTTAACGGGTGGTAATTACAGGGCATTTGAAATCATTGGCGATAGTATGTTACCTACTCCCAGTGGCAGCATTATTGTTGGTGAAAAGATTGAAAATACAACTGATATAAAAAACAGCCAGGCTTATATTGTGGTTAGCCGTAATGAGGGTATTGTGTATAAAAGAATTGAAAAAAATGGCCGTAGTAAAAATAAGTTAACGCTGGTTAGTGATAATCCACAATACCAGCCATACCAGGTTAATGCAGAAGATGTGATGGAGTTGTGGCAGGCGCAAATGGTGATCAGCAAAATAAGTCAGCAACAACGTTGGGATGTAAACTCGCTGGCGAGTATGGTCAATAACTTACAATCACAGGTGAGTACATTAAAGAAAAAAATGAACTAGTTTAATCAAATTAAGAAACATCAGGCAGGCAATGAATGCAAAGGAATTATTAATATTGAATTTTGAAGAAGTCAGACGCAGGAGCATTAAAATTTGGAATGCTATTCGGGAAGAAGATCTGTTTTGGAGGCCTGATCCTGCTGCAATGAGTTGCTTTGAAATGATAAGGCATGTACTGGAATCTGAAAATATATATCACCAAATTATTTTACACAGGGGCCAATTGGGCCATTATGAAAGTCCGCTAACCGGAAATCCCTATACAACTGTTGATGAGGATTTAAAAAATGCACAGCCTTACCGTGAAAAATTTTTAAAAATGGTACATGCCTTTTCGGTAAAGGATTTGGAAGATGTTTATATTACCCGAAAAGAAAAAAAACAACATCGCAAACTGGGCGATTATTTATTGCGTATGGCATACCACGAAAGTGTACATACCGGACAATTGCTCGATTATTTACGCACATTAAAAGCCCCCAGGGCTGTTATTTGGGATTAACTTTTAGCTATACTAACTGTATAAAAACATAACTTTAGCGCACAACCAGATACATCGATTAATAATTAAAAAACACAGTTATGATTAAACTTCAGATCATCGGCAATCTTGGTAAAGATTGCATTGTAAAAGAAATCAACGGTAAGCACGTTATCAACTTCAGCGTGGCACACACCGAACGTTTTAAAGACGCACAGGGCAACCAGAAAGAAAGAACGACCTGGGTAGAATGTGCTTATTGGACAGACAAAACAGCCATCGCACCTTATTTGGTAAAAGGGACTTCTGTTTATGCAGAGGGATCACCCGAGGCAGATCCTTATACCAATAAAGAAGGGCAGGCAGCAGCAACTTTGCGTATGCGGGTTCAAAGCATTCAATTATTGGGTGGTAATAAGGATAACCAGGGATCAACCGCTGGTAATGTTACCAACACCGGAATGGGAACTGCACCTGTAGTAAAAACAGAGCAAGCTAATACACCGGCTCCGGCTGATGATTTACCGTTCTAAATTTTTTCCCACAAAGGCACAAATCGCAAATATTATTTTTTAATAATTTCTTAAGTACAACGTGCCTTTGTGGGATATTTTATTGCCCAGTTATTTTTCATAAAGTTTTACCTTGTGCAAAACGATCTGTATGAAAAATAAAAAAATTATTCTGGCTTCTCTTTTTTTCTTTTTTTATAGTATCCTCACGGCTCAAAAGAATGTCACCCAATATGTAGATCCATTTATTGGCACTGGCGGTCATGGTCATACCTATCCGGGAGCTGTTTTACCACACGGCATGGTACAATTAAGTCCGGATACCCGGCTTGAAGGCTGGGATGGTTGTGGCGGGTATCATTATTCAGACAGTTTTATTTATGGATTTACGCACACGCATCTGAGTGGAACCGGTGTAAGTGATTACGGCGATATTTTATTAATGCCTATGCAGGGCGATCCATCGCCTAATAATAAAGTATATGGTTCAACATTTGCTCATGCCAATGAAAAAGCATCTGCAGGTTTTTATTCGGTTAAATTAGTTGATGATGATATTTTGGCTGAATTAACAACGACTGCAAGGGTAGGCTTTCACCGGTACAAATTTTCGGGCAACAATAAGAAGAATGTTATTATTGATTTAAAACATCGGGATGAAGTGATTGAATCTTCCTTAAAGATCATTAATCTGCGTACCATTGCCGGCCTGCGCCGCAGCAAGGCATGGGCCAATAACCAGTATGTTTATTTTGTAATTGAATTTTCGAAACCGTTTACAAAAGCAGGTTTCTGGAAAAATGACAGCCTATTAGCGGCGGGAACTACTGAATTGAAAAATGCAAAAAATATAAAGGCTTTCTTCGAGTTCGATGACGAGATGATCATGGCCAAAGTGGCTATTTCGGCAGTGAGTATTGAAGGGGCTCAAAATAATCTTACCCAAGAACTACCGGGCTGGGATTTTGAAAAAACAAAAGCCGTTGCTGAAAAAATATGGAATACCGAATTGAGCAGGATTGAGGTGAGCAGCCCCGATATTAAGACATTACGAAACTTTTATACGGCCTTGTATCATACAGCTATCGTACCCAATATAAATCAGGATGCTGATGGTCAATATCGGGGAAGAGATAATCAAATTCATACCGCAACAAATTTCACCAACTATTCCGTTTTTTCTCTCTGGGATACCTATCGCGGTGCACATCCATTGTATACCATTATTGATCAAAAAAGAACCTTGGATTATATTCACAGTTTTCTTGTGCAATATCAGCAGGGCGGTCGTTTGCCCGTTTGGGAACTCAGTGGCTGCGAAACCGATTGCATGATCGGTTATCACAGTGTGCCGGTAATTGTAGATGCTTTTATGAAAGGCATTACCCAGTTCGACAGCAAACTGGCACTGGAAGCCATGAAAAAAAGTGCCACCTGGAATCATCTGGGATTGCCGGCCCTAATGGATCATGGGGTATTGGAAATGGATGATGAACATGAAAGTGTAAGTAAAACTTTGGAATATGCTTATGATGACTGGTGTATTGCACAGTTTGCAAAAAAGCTCGACAGCCAATCTGCCGATTACGATATCTATATTAAAAGGGCACAGGCTTATAAAAATTTATTTGATGTGCAAACAGGATTTATGCGTCCCCGTAAGAATGGTAACTGGCTGTCGCCTTTCGACCCCCGGGAAGTAAATAATAATTTTACAGAAGCCAATAGCTGGCAGTATTCATTTTATACACCTCAAGATATTGATGGCTATTTAGATATGCTGGGTGGCAGAAAAAAAATGGAAGAAAAACTGGACCAGCTTTTTTCTGAAAATTCTAAGACAACCGGCAGAGACCAAAGTGATATTACCGGATTGATTGGGCAGTATGCACACGGTAATGAACCCAGCCATCATATTGCTTACCTGTATAATTTTACAGGGGCTGCTTATAAAACACAGGCCATGGTTAACCGTATTATGCACAGCATGTATCACGATACACCGGATGGACTGGAAGGCAATGAAGACTGTGGACAAATGAGCGCCTGGTATGTGTTGAGTGCTTTGGGTTTTTATCCTGTAACACCCGGTACCACAGATTATATTATAGGCACACCACTATTTGAAAAAGCGGTTATTCATTTAGAAAATGGTAAAACATTTACCATAAACGGGCTTAATGTGAGTGACAGTAATTTTTATATTCAAACTGCTTTATTAAATAACAAAGCTTATACGCCTTCTTATATTTCTTATTTTGATATTAATAATGGAGGGGTTTTAGATTTTACCATGGATTCAAAACCATCCATTTTTGGCACAACGGACTTTCCCTCAACGGCCATTACAGATCATAAAATCATTTTGAATCCGGTAATAGATGCCGGTGCTGTTACATTTAAAGATAGTAAGAGTATAAAAATAAGTTCGGCTCAAAAGGGCATGTTTTATTATTATACCATGGATGGTTCTGTACCAACCAAAATGTCGAAAAAATATATTACGCCTATACTTATTAAAGAATCGGTAACCATTAAAGCGATTGCAGTAAGTGCTGGGGGAGAAAGCAGTTATATAACAACGGCCTCTTTTAAAAAAATGCCCAATAATTGGAGTATCAAACTCAATACGGTTTACGAGCAGCAATATGATGGGGGAGGTGCTGCGGGATTGATTGATGGGATACGTGGCAGTACAGACTGGCGTAAAGGCAACTGGCAGGGTTATCAAAAAGCGGATATGGATCTGTTGATTGATCTGCAGGAATTAAAATCAATTTCAAAATTAAGTTTTGGTTTTTTGCAGGACAGCAGGGCATGGATCGTATTACCAAAACAACTGATCATTGAAGTTTCGGCTGATGGAAAACAATTTAGCCAGGTTTACAGCGGCGAAAGCTTTTTACCAATTGAGGATGTAAAAGTGCAGGTTAAAAATGTAGACGCATCCTTTACTCCGGTAGCTGCAAAGTATGTGCGGGTAAGGGCATTTCAATATGGTAAGTTACCGGCATGGCACGAAGGGGCAGGAGGCGATACGCATATTTTTGTAGATGAAATAATTGTGCAGTAAATAGAAGTGTTGTGAGTTGTAATTTTATACCTGCAAGCCGAACAACAATTTTGAAGAAAGCGTAATAAAATTGAAATAGATAATTGTAATCTCTAATAATCTCATCAATATCCTCACAGGTTATAAGTTAAACGTAGACTCGTTCTGATTATGTAAGAGGTTATGTAAGAGGTGACAGCTTTTCAAAAGGTGTCACCTCTTACATAAAAAAGTCCCGAAATATATTCCGGGACTTTTTTATATAAGCATTAAGCCAATTATTATTTATCCGGATTCCGGAGTTTACTGTGATTTTTGCTGTACAAGAAATAAATAATTACGCCAATCGCTAACCAGCCTCCAAGCCTTAACCAATTTGTCCAGCCCAAACCTAATATCATAGCACCGCAAACCACAATGCCCAATATAGGAACAAGTGGAACAAGCGGTGTTTTAAAGGCCCTTGGCATATCCGGGTCTGTTTTTCTAAGTATGATAACCGCTGCACAAACCAACATAAAGGCAAATAAAGTGCCGATACTTGTCATATCACCAACAATATCGCCCGGTACAAATGCAGCGAATGCACCAACAACAACTAAAAATATGAGATTGGCTTTGTAAGGTGTTTTAAATTTAGCATGTACATCGCTAAAAACTTTTGGTACCAAACCATCACGGCTCATGGAATAAAACACACGGCTTTGTCCGAGTAACATCACTAATATTACTGAAGAAAAACCGGCAAGTATAGCAACGGTAACCAGTTGTGCAAGCCATCCATAACCAGGCATAAATGTATTAATGGCCTGTGCCACAGAAGCTTCTTTTCCGGTAGTTCTAAAAAATTCAACTGGTGCAAGTCCGGTTAAAACATGGGCAAATAAAATATAGAGTATTGTACAAATGGCCAATGAGCCTAAAATACCTATCGGCATCGATTTTTTGGGATTCTTTGTTTCTTGAGCTGCTGTACTCACCGCATCAAAACCTATAAAAGCAAAAAATACAACACCTGCAGCACCCAGTATTCCCATGATGCCACCATAGGTATGCGATATACCCTGGTGATCTGTATAAGTGCCTGGTTCAGGTATATAAGGTGTATGATTTGCACCATTAATAAAACCCCAGCCCAGGATGATGATCAAAACAACTATGGCCACTTTTGCAATGACAATTAATCCATTTACAAATGCCGATTCCTTGGTTCCTTTTATTAATAATAAACTAAGCAAAGCAATGATGCCAAAGGCAGGAATATTCATAATACCATGTACGCCATCTATCGACTGCTCAAATGGCGAATGGCACCATTCATAAGGAATCGCACTTACATGAAATACATTGGTTAGCAAATTATTTAAATATTCACTCCAGGCAATACCCACAGTGGCAGCACCCACTGCATATTCTAACACCAGATCCCAGCCAATTATCCAAGCCATAAATTCGCCCATGGTTGCATACGTGTAAGTATATGCACTGCCCGAAATAGGAATAGACGAAGACAGTTCGGCATAGCATAATCCAGCTAAAGCACAACCTATGGCCGCTACTATAAACCCTAAAGTAACGGATGGGCCGGCATTTTGGGCTGCTGCTGCAGCCGTTCTTACAAATAATCCAGCACCAATTATAGCACCAATGCCAAGGGCAACAAGTGCACCTGAACCTAGTGTACGTTTAAGTCCTTTTTCCGAGTCACCGGCATCAGCCATTAATTGACTGATTGACTTTTTTACAAATAAACTCATATTTGTTAGTTGGTTTTAATGAAGAATGAATTGGAAAAATAAGCAATAAATTCTTAATTAAGCAACCTCCGATACTTTTTATATGCTGTAGGTGTATAACAGCATTTTAATATTATATTGCGGTACTAAATGTTTTACCATGGAAATGTCCCATCAGCCTCCTAAAAAAAGCAAGCTTACCTTATATATTCTCATCGGCATGGTACTGGGTATCATCGCCGGTTATTATGTTCATGATAATTATTCATCTTCAACCATAAAAATATTTTCGGATAATGCCAAACTGCTAACCACGATCTTTCTCCGTATGGTGCAAATGATCATTGCCCCCATTGTATTTGCCACATTAGTTGTAGGTATAGCCAAATTGGGGGATATGAAAACGGTTGGCCGGGTTGGTGGTAAGGCCATGCTCTGGTTTATCTCTGCCTCATTGATTTCACTGGGTTTGGGATTAATACTGGTTAATATTTTTAAACCGGGTGTGGGTGCCGATATTACCAATACAGATATGGCTGCTGTAAATGACCTGCTTGAAAAATCGAAAGGGTTTTCATTACAAAAATTTGTTGAGCATGTAGTGCCACGCAGTGTGGTTGAAGCCATGGCTACCAACGAAATTTTGCAGCTGGTTGTATTCTCCGTTTTCTTTGGTATTGCATTAACAGCGATTGGTAAAAAAGGCGAGCCCATTATTAATGCATTGGATTCGTTGGCGCATGTAGTGCTTAAAATGGTGACATATGTCATGTACCTGGCACCGTTAGGTGTTTTTGGTGCCATGGCTGCTGCCATTGCTAAAAACGGGCTGGGTATTTTAGTTACATTTGGAAAATATGTAGGTGAATTTTATTTAGGGCTGGCTATACTTTGGATTTTATTGTTATTTGTTGGCTATCTTTTTTTAAAAAACAGACTGCCTGTTTTACTTCGCAGAATAAGTACGCCGATGTCTATTGCATTTAGTACAGCCAGCAGCGAAGCCGTTTATCCAAAACTGGTGGAAGAAATGGAACGATTTGGCTGCAATAATAAAATTGTGAGTTTTGTTTTACCACTGGGCTATTCATTTAATTTAGACGGGAGTATGATGTACATGACTTTTGCCAGTATGTTCATTGCTCAGGCATTTAATATTACGTCAATAACAGGTGATGTGTCGCAGCAAATAATTATGCTACTGGTGTTTTTAGTTACCAGCAAAGGCATTGCAGGTGTACCCAGGGCCTCTTTGGTGGTGGTATTGGCAACAGGTGCCATGTTTGGTTTACCTCCCGAAGGCGTGGGCTTGATTTTAGCCATTGATGTATTTTGCGATATGGGCCGTACCATGACCAATGTTTTGGGTAATGCTCTGGCAACTGCTGCCGTAAGTAAATGGGAAGGGCAATTGGAACATTCATAAATTTTATAAAACCAACTGATGTTAGATTTTATTTTTCTGGATTTTACATGGATGCAATTACTGCAACCGCAATGGTATATTGATAATGGGGGTTTGTGGCTTTTGCTATTGATCATCTTTGCAGAGACGGGTTTATTTATCGGTTTCTTTTTTCCGGGGGATTCTTTATTATTTGTTGCCGGTATCTTCAGCAATAAACTGGCCGCCTCATTTTACGATACCAATAATGATTTCTTTAACCTGTTGCTGTTATCGGCATTGTGTATTGCTGCCGGTATATTAGGAAATACTACCGGATATCTTTTTGGCAGAAAAGTAGGGCCAACTATGTTTAACTGGAAGGACAGGCTTTTATTTAAACAAAAATACCTGCACCAGGCTAAAGAATTTTATGATAAGCATGGTGGCGGAGCCATTGTATTTGCAAGGTTCCTGCCCTTTATAAGAACATTCGCACCTATTGTTGCGGGCATTGTTGGCATGGATAAAAAGAAATTTTCTTTTTACAATATAGTAGGTTGCATAGCCTGGGTTACATCGATGTTATTCATTGGGCATTACTTAAATTCGTTTGTAAAAAATCAGTTTGGAATAGATCTGGAAAAACATCTCGAAATCATTGTTATCGGTATCGTTTTGGTAACCACCGCCCCGGTTATTATAAAAATGTTTTTTGGTAAACTGAAAAAAAGCTGATGAACTCAAGTCAAAATAAGCCGGCTTCCATTTTTAATATTGCTGTAATCGTAGCCGCCCTTGGCTATTTCGTTGATATTTATGACCTGCTGTTATTTACCATTGTAAAAAAAGCAAGTGTGCTGGATCTGGGGGCTACTGATGCAACGCTGTTAGCAGACAGTACAAAAATAATTAACTGGCAAATGGGTGGGTTATTATTGGGCGGTATCATTTGGGGGGTTTTAGGCGATAAAAAAGGAAGACTTTCTGTTTTATTCGGATCAATCATTTTGTATTCAGTGGCCAATTTTATAACCGGCTATATTCAAACGGTTGATCAGTATGCCATGTGCCGGTTTGTTGCCGGACTTGGCTTAGCCGGCGAGTTAGGCGCAGGTATAACATTAGTTAGCGAATTGTTGCCTAAGCATAAGCGGGGAGTGGGTACATCATTGGTAGCAGGGATTGGATTATTTGGAGCTGTAGCAGCCTATTTTTCTTACCAGTGGACTCATGAAGATTGGCGGCTTTGTTATAAAATTGGGGGAGGGCTGGGCATTCTGTTATTATTTCTCCGCGTAAGTGTTGCCGAATCAGGTATGTTTAATCAAGTGAAAGAAACGGGTGTACAACGGGGGAATTTTTTGATGTTTTTTAATAATACCAAACGCTTTAAAAAATATGTACTGGCCATCTTAATTGGCTTGCCCACCTGGTATGTTGTTGGTATTTTGATCAATCAAAGTGATCGTTTTGGAAAGGCCATGTTTGGAAGTACAACCATTGATTCGGGCAGGTCTATTATGTTTGCTTACACAGCTATTGCTATCGGTGATATTTTAATTGGCCTGGTTAGTCAGTATTTTAAAAGTAGAAAAAAGGCACTGTTGATTTTTTATGCCATCTGTACAGTAGCCTTAATACTCTTTTTCAGTAGTTTTAATAATTCTGATTTGCGGATGTATATCATTTGCTTTATGCTGGGCTTCGGTAATGGCTATTGGGCCATATTTGTAACCATGGGCGCTGAGCAATTCGGCACTAACCTCAGGGCCACTGCGGCAACCACTATTCCAAATATGGTTAGAGGCGCTTTGCCATTAATCAACCTCATGTTTTTAGATCTGTTTCAGAAGAACTGGGAGTGGTCATTAATAAAGGCTGGGATCGTTACCGGTATTGTTGTGATGAGTATAACCTTTATTGCCTTTTATTTTACAAAAGAAACTTTTCACAAAGACCTTAATTATACCGAAGTGGAAGAACTGATCCCTTAATATTAAAACCGCAGTGCCAAAATTTTTAATCATACGGTTCTCTTCTATCGGCGATATAGTTTTAACGACGCCGGTTATCCGTTGTCTGCGTAAACAATATCCAGATTCTGAAATACATTTTCTAACCAAACAATCATTCCGAAGCCTCCTGGCTGATAATCCCTATATTGATAAAGTACAAACACTTGGCGATAGTTTTGAATTACTGCTGCATGAATTGGCTATAGCCGACTATGATTATATTATTGATCTGCATCATAACCTGCGCACAATGCGCATTAAGCGGTTCCTTAAACATGTAAAGTCTTTTTCATTTAATAAACTGAATGTTGAAAAATTCATGTTGACCAATTTTAAAATTAATACACTGCCCAAAAAACATATTGTTGATCGTAACCTGGAATCTATTGCAGCCTTGGGCGTAACAAATGATGGTAATGGTTTGGACTATTTTATACCAGACAGGGACCGTATAAAAAAAGAAGATATCCCCACTTCGCATATGCATGGATACATAGCTTTGGTAATTGGCGCGGCTTTACACACTAAAAAATTACCAATACATAAACTAATAGAATTGTGCATAGCCATTCATCATCCCATTATATTATTGGGTGGTAAAGAAGATGTTGAAGATGGTAAAGCGATCGCTAAAGCCGATGACATCAAGATCTACAATGCCTGTGGCAAATTTAATCTGAATGAATCGGCAGATCTGATACAAAAGTCCAGATTGGTTATTACACACGATACCGGCTTGATGCATATTGCCGCCGCTTTACAAAAGCCAATTATTTCGGTTTGGGGCAATACGGTTCCGGCTTTTGGTATGGCTCCTTATTACGGCAAAAAGTCAAATAAGTTATATGATGTGGTAGAGATAAATAAACTATGGTGTCGCCCGTGTAGTAAGATCGGGTATAAAAAATGCCCTATTGGTCATTTTAATTGTATGGAAAAAATAGCTGTTAATGATATTGTAAATCTGGTAAAAAAACAATTACAACATTAATTTGCAGTCTTGTTCTACTTTATATTTATGTGTTTCGCATGACTAAAAAAATACTTTTTATCATTCTGTTGCAGCTAAACAGTTATGTTTACGCCCAGTTTAATATTTCCATCAGGTGGCAGGCTGTAAACGCTGGCCGGGTAAGTGATACAATACCTTATCAGGCAGATAGAAAACTTACCTGGAGCGATTTCAAGGGCAGTCCGGATGGGGCTAGTCCGGCTGCAGCCATTACAGAATCGGGTTTTGGTTATCGCCTGTCTATGCAATCCTTCAATAAAAAAACAGATGTGGTGATAACTGTATTTTGTTATTTTAATAAAATGAAATCCTGGTATAAAAAAGGGATGGATACTGATTACGGGTTGTTACATGAACAGCATCATTTTGATATTACATATATTAACACCTGCCAGTTTATAAAAAATTTGCAAGCGGCCCAATTTAATGCTGGAAACTATAATTATTTACTCCAAAAAATTCATGATGAAAGTTATGCGGCACTTTCTAAAATGCAGGATGAATATGATGGTCAAACCTTAAATGGCAGAATAACCGGTATGCAATCTCGCTGGAATAAAAAAATTGACCGGTTGTTGAAAACCGTACTTACAAATTAACGATCAATACAGGGATTTTTAGTTCATGCCTTACCGTGTTTACAGTTTCACCATAAATAAAATCCTGTATGCCTGTATGACCATGCGCACCCATAACCAACATATCGGCATTATTCAGTTTGGTAATGCGCACGATTTCTTTTGCCCTGTTTTTATAGCCAAGAAAACCGGTAGCTGTAACTCCCTGTGCTTTTAATTGCAAAATATAATTATCCAGGTGTTCCTTGTCTTTTCGCGATTCGTAATCATCACTCTCATCCCCAAAAACTTTGGCAGAGGCACTTTCAACAATGTGAATTAAAAGAAACCGGGCATTTTCTTTACCCTGTCCCAGTGCGTAGGCCAATAATTTTTCATCGTTCTCACTAAAATCTAAGGCAATGGCTATGTTATTAAAACTGGGTATAACCAGGTTTTTAAGTCTATTAATTTCGGGGTGTATGGTAATGGTGCCCGTAGTTTTTGATTTTGTAATAAATGGATAAATGATGATGTAAACTAAGAGTGCCATACAGATTAAAGCACCTAAACTCAGTAGGGCCTTTTGCCAAAAAGCACCATGTATGAAGAGGGTGCTCATTTCGTTTGCCAACATTTTTAAGTTTAAAAATACAAGCACAGATGCAATTAGCCAGGCA
>CANKNL010000050.1 GCA_947483345.1 Chitinophagaceae bacterium
AACATCATGAAAAGATTTGGAGCGGTCGGGGTTGCAGGTGCCATCAATAACCACAATAATGAAACCGAGTTCGGCCAGTGCCTGGTGATCGCCACGGGCAGTGGTAAAGGATCGGCCGCCTACTCCACCGCCCTGCGGACCGGGATAGATATAATTGATGATAGGATATTTTTTTGTTTTGTCGAGCGTGGTGGGTGTGAACATGAGGCCATACAGGTCCCATTTACCATCACGGCTTTTTACGGTGATGGGTTCGGGTGCATGCCAGCCGGTGGCGGATAATTTGCTGATGTCGGCCTTCTCAAGCGTGGCAATGAGTTTACCGTTCATGTCCCTTAACACGGCGGTTGGCGGCACATCGGGTTTTGAATAACTGTCGGTAAAATATTTTGCATCGGGCGACAGGCTAACATTATGGTTTCCGTCTTCGGGAGTAAGCAGCTGCAGTTTTTTACCATCAAAATTGATGCGGTAAAAATGACTGAAGTAAGGGTCACGGCCTGCTTCACGTCCATTGGCCTCAAAATATAATACCCGGTTCTTTTCATCTGTTTTTATTAAACGGGTAACTACAAATGCACCTTTGGTAATTTGATTTTTAAGCTGGCCGGTGGTGGCATCATAAAGATAGAGATGCCCCCAATCGTCACGTTCGCTGTACCAGATGATCTCGTTGGTGGCCTGCAGGTAATTAAAATTAATAGCGCCCTGCCCGCTTTCGTATTGGGTGGCCACTTTTTCCTCAAAGATCTCTTTTACATCGCCGGTGGCAGCATCGGCAATACGAACTTTCTCTACTTTATGATCTCGGGAAGTGGATATGAAGGCGAGTTTGGTTGCATCGGTACTCCACACATTATCATCATAACCACCGCTGGATGCGATATCATCACTGAGGGTTCCTCTATGCTCATCGGCCGGTATCTTTAAACGAATGACTTTGGGATTATCCACTTCAATAATCACCCTGTGAATTTTCACAATGGCTGTATCCTGTGGCAGCGGGTATTTCCATTCCTCCAGTTTTGGTGCTCCTATATTTGTTGATACCAGGTACATCGTACTTACATGCCGTTGATCCTGCTGAAAGGTTGCTATTTTTTTAGAGTCGGGGCTCCAAAGCATGATGGGACGGTCACTATGCGTCCAGCCGGCATTGTCGGTGGCATAACCAAAATCTTTTATACCGTCTGTTGTAAGCTGGGTTTCTTTTTTGGTATCCACATCTTTTACCCACAGGTTCCAGTCTTTAATAAAAGCTGATTTTTTACCGTCGGGCGACAGGCTTTCAATACCAAAGCCACCTCTTCTGCGGCTACCACCTGCTGCTTTTGTGTCAAGGGCATCCGGTAAAATTGATTTTTTATCCGGACCGGTTTTACGACTTCCATCGGCAGGGTCTATTAAAACAAATTCAACCCCACCCGGTATAGAAACCGTATACCATAATTTACCATCGGGCAACCAATTTGGGTTTACATTGTTACGGTAAACAAGTTTATTAGTATTGAAACCTAATGCTTTTGTGGCGGCCTCATAGTCTTTACTGGTTAAAACTTTTTTATCTGATTGGGCGGTTGCACTTAAAATGGCCATCATGCTCACAGCCAGTACTAAAATATTTTTTTTCATTTTGCTATTTTTTCAGATGTTAAAGTATGAAAAGTTAGTGATATTGTAGTGACAAAATGTTAAGTGGTAAAATTTAGATTTTTTTATCAACCCAGAGGAGATTAACTCAAATTTAGATGAATACCTTTTTAGAAAATTGTTAGTTTCGGTTTTACATTTTTTGGTTAGCCCAAATGGGCAACATGAGTCATATTGCGTAAAAATGAGTTCCACCCCTACAACCTGTATGATCTATCCCCCATCCAAAATCTTTCTGTAATTTTAATACATGAGTAATAAATCGATTGAACAGATTACTATTAATAAAATACTGGCAGGTCATTTAATAAGCGCAGAAGATAAAGTTGCAACCGAAGAACCATTAGGCATTCAACTGGCATACAGCAGTGCTAACGGCCGCTTGTTAAAACAGATCGCTGTTACCATGCGTACCCCCGGCCATGATGAAGAACTGGCTGCAGGTTTTTTATTTACCGAAGGCGTCATCCATAACCCGTTAGCTATTGATCATATTAAACAAGTAACGGCTGATGATAACCAGGTATTGGTTACTTTAAAAGAAAATATTTTTCCGGATTTATCTAATGCGGTCAGAAATTTTTACAGCACATCCAGTTGTGGCATTTGTGGCAAAGCAAGCATTGAGGCCATTAGAACGGTTTCGCCATATGGCGCAGAGCCTGATCAGTTTTGCATCCAGGCATCCGTATTTTATCCTTTACAAAAAGAACTAAAAAAACACCAACTAATATTTGAAGATACAGGCGGTATTCATGCTTGTGCTTTATTTGACCTTACCGGTAACTTGATGATGATGAGAGAAGATGTGGGCAGACATAACGCCTTAGACAAACTCATCGGCACAGCGGTTTTAAATGATCAACTGCCCTTAACCAATTGTATTTTATTATTAAGTGGCCGCGCCAGTTTTGAACTGGTTCAAAAAGCAGTGATGGCAGGTATAAAAATTATAGCTGCAGTTGGGGCACCCTCAAGCCTGGCGGTGGACATGGCCAAAGAATCAGGTGTTACTTTAATAGGGTTTTTAAGAGACGATCGTTTTAATATATATGCAGGCGCTCAACGGATAGTTGTACCCTGACCACTATTAAAAACGATGACTTAAATAAAATTTATACCGTTTTGCTTTACGGCTATACATGCACCTGAAAACCAAACAAATCAATTCATTCTAAATACAGGTGTTTGTTTGCAGTTACTGTATTCATTTGGATTTTCTGGTTTGGGACAAAAAGACAAACCTGCAACAGTAGCGGTTTGTGTTGTTGCATTTTGTGTAATTTGGTCCCAGGTAATATTCTGATAATTGATACCCATAAATTTTTGTAAGGATTCTCTGAACTGTGTTGTAAAAATACCCCCGGTATTAGCATTACCTGCCGAAACCTGCCCTTTAGCAGCAGCCGTGATCATGATAGACGTTCTGTTGGGATTCATGAAAAGCGATTGCATATTTTCCAGACTTAAGCCCACAGATGAGGGACGTGGTGAGGCGATATTGGCACTTTGTATACTTGTTACATTCAGGTGCCAGTTGCAACAATCGCTTATCACCAGGTTAAGACGGCCGGCCTTATTGGTGATCATGCTATATACTTCTTCCATGTTTATCTCATCTTCAAGTCTTACCGGTATGTCTTTATCATAGCGCAGATCAAGATAGGGATATTGCCGGTTGTCTTCTTTACTATAACCATGACCGGAATACTGAAAGATCACAATATCATTTTTAGCAGGCTGTATCTCGTTTATTTTTTTTAAAAGATTTGCCTTACTCAGGTCTTTACCCACCAACTCTGAAATGCTGATTTGAATACCCAGTTTATCAGCAATTTTTTTAAAATAGTCCTGTTGCTTTTTACGGTCTGTATCACAATCGGGGCCAATGGTTCCATCTTCTGTATCTGCAACAGTAAGTAAAAACATACGGGATGCTTTTATTTCAGCAGGTACGGTTCTTATGTTAGTGGCAAAAAGATTTTTATAGATATCTTCCTCTTTGGTAAAATAGGTCAGTATCAGTTCCGGGGTCATGTCTTTATCTTCAAGCAGCCTGATCTCACCATCAATTACGCCCTGCAATGTTTTGCCCTCATTATCTTTGGTCATCACGCCCCAGGGATCGTATCTGTCAAATTGAGTATTGTATTTAAACCAGAAAGAAATCGGATAAAATTCTGTACTTAACGTATCCTCACCAAGCACAATAAAATTTTTACCCGTGTAATACATTTTTGAGTAATCAACCATATTATTTTTATCCCTGGCAAAACCCTGAGCCAACTCGCAGTCCAGTATAAAGCTGTCTTCTGGTTTAGAGTCCATTGTTGCTATCCGCATTAATCCTGTTCCATCATCATTTAACAGATAAAAAGCCTTGTAACGTTGCATGTCACTTGGATTGCTTTTATCTGCAAAATAAAATTGCATTTCAAAATAGGATTGGGCATAAGTTGTAAATGCCAAAAAAAGACAGCATGCAATAAATAGGCCCCGTATTTTCATAAACAGTTTATTTTATATTAAATAATACTGTTAATCTACAATTCATATTAAGAATAACAAAATTTTGAACCGGAAATTTTACGACAAGTGCCAAAAGGATGCCATTGCACAGATTTTTTAATCCTGCATTAAATTATAAATCACGTTAATTACGACTTGAAATTAAATGACAATCACACTGTTTGTGCCGCCATAAGCATTCTCAATCTCTTTATCTGCTTCGGTTTCATTTACCCACTCGGTTTTATTAACCAGGTATTTAAACTCTTGCTCCAGGCCCTTTGCCAAAGACACTTCTGTAGAGAAACTGCCATCCTTTTTCTTTTTAAGAATAATACCGGTTTCCCAATCACTGTTTAATCCCATAATTTCTACGGTCTCTGCATTTTCCGGTACCACACTGAATTTTACCTTACAATAATCTTTTGTTTTAAAATACGTTTTCTGTATCATTTTTTTTAGTTGGGTTATAAAATAATTATCCCGGTAATGTATTTACCAGGTCAGATAGCAAAATAAATCGTTAAGAAAAACAGGCTTGAGACTCAAGGCTGTTACCTTTAATACAATTTTACTAAAAAGGTAACCCAATCAAGGGGTTTGTAAGCACTATATACCTGTGTTGAATCTGTTATTCAAATCTATAAAAAAAGGGGTAATTAAGTTAGCTTCACATCAAACTTAAAGTAAACTTAATGTCTATGAACACAAGTTGATAAGGCGATCATTTAAAAATTATGCCTAATTTGGGTTAACACAAGTGCAGCAGGCATAAACCCTGTGATAAATAATATGAAGAATAAGTTCTCTATTGCTTTACATGCCTTAAAACAAGCAGCCAATAAATTTGATGTGGAGGCTAATGACAATAAAAAAAGACTGCTGCACACTCTTCAATCCATACCCCTTCCCGCCGGAAAATACCAGCTGGAATATTATAATGCCTTATTGTTTTTATCGGCATACCCGGGTGATGGCCTGCTATTAAAATTCTCAGAAAAAGAACTTAAACGACTGGCCCTGTTTGGTAAACAAAATAGAATACAACAAAAACCTGTTCCCCAAAATGAAGGCCTGCCTTATACCGAAACCATAACCCGCTTTTCGCCGGCATTTTTAAGCTGGTTAATTTTGCAAAAAGACTTTAAAGTAGTTTTTGATTCTTTTCATCAGCCTACTATGTCGCTAAATGAATTACTAAATTTATCCTTACCGGCTTTATTAAAACATGAGACTACTGCAGGTTTAAATAATGAAGACCTGTTGCACACGCTTCAGGTTAAGCCATCACAACTTATCGCTTTTCTTCTTGGTCAGTTAGCCCAATTTAAAACATGGCCGCTATTACAGGATTTTTTTACCGAACGACTGGATCTGTATGTAAAACTGGTACCCGTGAATGCTCAATTTTCACGTGCCTTTAACCGCCTTCCCATTGAGCAGGTTTTTTATCAGCCCGAACTGCTTAAGCATTTTAACCATCTGGATCTGATAAATCAAAGTTTACCGCCTCAGGTAGACTCCACAGAAAAAGACAGGCAACAACTAATAAAGGTCATTAAATATGCGATGGCCTTAACAGCCCGGGAAACAGACCCAACCAGTTTCATGCAGGATCATTCTGTACGTTTTTTCAAATTAGAAAGAGGTGTAGCCATTGCTATTTATGGTATGGTTCCCCAAAGGCAATTGCCCTTGGAATCCTATGTTGGATTTACGGTTTTTAAAAACGGACTACCGGTCTCTTATGGTGGTGCTTGGGTATTTGGATTAAGGGCAAGGATAGGCATCAATATTTTTGAAGCATTCCGTGGAGGCGAATCGGGTTATATCATGTGCCAGTTGCTCAGGGTTTATAAACAGGTTTTTGGGGTCAGCTTTTTTGAAGCAGAACCATTTCAATATGGATTGGATAATCCGGATGGTATTGCCAGCGGCGCTTTCTGGTTTTATTACCGCTATGGTTTCAGGCCGGTTGATGACAGCTTACTGCAGCTTTCAACAAACGAATATATTAAAATAAAGAGCCGGAAAAATTACCGCAGTTCGGTTAAAACCCTGATTCGGTTTACCCAAACCAATATGGCGTTAAACCTGGGTAAAACCATACCACCTGACCTTACTTTAGTAACAGAAAAAGTACTCGCTGTTTTAAAAAAGGATTGGCATGACAATGCTGTTCAAATCAGGCAGGACGCTATAGATTGGTTTTGTAAAAAAGCCGGATTAAATAAGGATCAATTAAACACTGATGAAATAAAAGTATTGGAAGAAGTGGCTTTATGGGCGCTGGTGATGAAAATAAATAAATCGAAACAACTTCAACTGATGAAGCAAATGGTTTTTACAAAACCAACAGATCTGTATACGTATCAGCAGCTACTGCTTAAGTTACTTGTATAAGAATATCTTTAATTCAAGAAACACTCTCTGGGAGATAATTCAGTTTGTTTTTACGATAGCCAAATTAGAAATAGATGTAAATTTGGACTGTAGCAGGTTAAATTTAAACAGGTCATTATCTGATACCGATAAGCCTATTCGAAACAGAAAACCGGTAACCGGTTTGATTAAAATAATATGACATGAATTTATTAATGTTTAAGCCTAACACTTGGAGAGTTACAAACCCTCCAAGTGTTAGGCTTAAACCTTCCAAGAGCTTGACATCCCATATTTAAAATTCAAAAATAGATGTAAATTGTATTTTTGCAGGATAATGTGGAACTGGTTATTATCATCTGTTACCAAAAACATTAAAAACTTAAAACCATTACCGGTTTTATAAAATAACACATCTCATGAATGTATTAAAGTATCGCAACTATTTACTTTTATCTTTTTTAGTTTCTTTATTTTCCTGCAAATGTAATCATACAATAGATGGCGGATCCTGTACCTACGATACAAAAATCTATCCGGCCATGGTCATTAATATTGAAACGAAAGACAGCTTAAATGCAGATATTCTTTTTAAGATTGAAGATAAAACCGGTAACCTTTACCGCGACAGTGTATCCTGGAATATGGAAAAAAAGGAATATGCCCTGCTCTCGATGATCAAAAAAGACAGTGTTGAAGTGGGTAATACATATCAATACATTATAATGGAAATTAAAACCGGACACTGTACACCTAAAATTGAAATTTTGAAACTGGAAAAATACCAGTGACCTCTGTTATGATTTCCTATTTTAACAATATTGGATTTACCTGTATTTCTATATCCAATAAGTTGTACTTACGCATAAACCTAGATATATAGAAGATTTAGGCCTGACTGATTACTCGAATACTAAATACAAGCCAATTACAACAACAACTATCGCGATCATCGTTAAGCCGTAAAAAATAAAATCATGCATGTGGGGAATGGCTTGTGTGATGGTTAGCAAGCAACTTAAAAAACCGAGAAAAGCGCCTATACCCATACAAATAATGCCGCTTATCTGTTTTTTTGCATTTCGCATGCGCTTAATTTCTTTCAGATGCTCAACAACAGTAGCTGCATCCATGCCTTGCTTATACAAAGCTTCCTCAATGGCCTGAGGCAAAAGTTCTGAAGCCAGCATTTGCTCACAGAGCGATATATTGATTGCTGAATTATAAGTTATTGCCATATACTGTTTAATAAATTTTTGACATAATTGAGATATTAAAATAATTCTATTTT
Source organism: Chitinophagaceae bacterium (assembly GCA_947483345.1). Classification (GTDB taxonomy): domain Bacteria; phylum Bacteroidota; class Bacteroidia; order Chitinophagales; family Chitinophagaceae; genus Ferruginibacter. The sequence goes on from CANKNL010000050.1 coordinate 7,832, forward strand.
TTGAATTATCAAACCGAATTCAATATTTATTTTTTTATAATAACTATACCCCTTTTTCTTCTAATAGTAATTGTTTATAAAATGTACTAAAAATAATATGACTTTACGCCTAAAAATCTTTTATTTGATACTGTGAATTAATAATAAAATTTAAAATAATCCGTTATATATTTGCACTTGAAGTAGTCCTTATATATGAAAAAATCAGTATACCTGTTGAGCCTTTGCATCTTACTTGCTATGTATTCAACTACCAGTTTTGCCCAATATTATTATTACAATGACAATTATTATTATAGCCCTATTTTAGTTGAAGCCGGTGTTTCAGCTGGTGCCATGAATTCATTAACAGACATTGGTGGTAACAAGGGCATAGGCAAACGCTTTGTAAAAGATCTGAATCTGGGTTCTACCAATTTTTGTGGAGGTATTTTCATCAGTGTCATCTATAAAGATGCTGTTGCATTAAGATTAGAAGGGAGTTTTGGTAAAGTCTCGGCAAACGATAATGTATTATCTAAGGTGAATCCACTAGATATCGCCAGCACCCGTTATAACCGCAACCTGAGTTTTCGCTCATCAATAAGCGAATTTTCTTTAACCGCAGAGATTCAACCTTTACGCATTTTCATTAATTATGAAAAACGAGAAACAGATCCCCCTAAATTATCACCCTATTTATTGGCTGGTATTGGTTACTATACTTTTAAACCACAAACAAACCTCAACGGCAAATGGGTTGACCTGCAACCCTTAAGTACAGAAGGCCAGGGCTTTGCTGAGTACCCCGAAAGAAAAATATATAAACTAAGCCAGATGAACTTCCCTGTAGGCGCCGGGTTAAAATATGAATTAAATTCTTTACTAAACATTAGGGCAGAGTTTGTTTACAGGGTGCTATCTACCGATTATCTTGACGACCTGAGTACAACCTATATTGACCCTTTGCTATATTCAAGTTATTTTACAGGAGCCAGACTGTCAAATGCGTTATTGCTAAATGACCGGCAAATATCTAAAGTAACTGGCCCCGGTGGTAAACGTGGAAACCCAACTCAGAAAGATGCTTTTTTTAGTTTTAATTTAAAATTAAGCTATACCCTGGGCAGACAAAAAGTTAAAAAAGTTTAACTGGTTAGTTTTACAAATTTTAAACCGTAGCATCTGTAATGACTAAATCTACATTTGTCATTTTAATATTGCTTTATCAAAACTCAATATAGACTATTTGTTTAATATTACAAAAGCCGCTTTCAAGGCCGTTACCCCACCCTTTTACTTTCCAAAATGTGATGTTATGCCATTTCCTAAATTGCAGCTTACATAACGGCCATTAAAGATTGACTAAAATCATAAATAAATCTGTCAGTCATCATGTTTTTATAATTCCATTGTAAATATCTTACCTCAACATAAAACACATCACCTTAATAAAACTAATCATATGAAAAACATAATCGTGTTTTTCCTGACTTTAATTTCATTACAGGGCGTTACTCAGGAAATCAGTAAACAATATGATAAAATTGGTAAATTCAATAAAGGCATTGCCGTTGTTTGGAAAAACGGGCATTGTGGCCTTTTATCACAGAGTGGAAAAGAATTGGTAAAGCCAACTTACGATAGAATTGGTTCATTTGGAAATGACGCCATCGCCTACACCACAAAAGATGGTAAAATGGGCATGCTTAATATGGAAGGAAAAGTGATTGTACCTAATATGTATGAATCCATTAATGGATTTAAAGGCGCTTATGCCATCACAAAAAAAAATGGCCTGGCGGGTATGATCAATAAACAGGGCAAAGTGGTGATTGAAAATAAATACGAGAAAATAAATATTAATAAAAATGGCGTAATCAGGGTTGTTAAAGATGGACAGGAAATGATTCTGGATTTAAAGAATTAATTTCATAAAATCAAAACGCACCTACTGGTAATAGTTAGTTCCTAAACCGCTGTTTTTTTCCAGTCCCCTTTTAAATGATAGGCTTTGGGTTTGGTAAATGCCCTTAATCCGGCATGAGAAAGTGTTGCGCCAAATCCGGAATGTTTTCGGCCAGACCATGGTAAAGCAGGTGAAACCCTGTCGCAACAGTTCCAATAACCTGTTCCGGCATTAACTTTAGCAAGAATGGCTTCTGCACGTTTTTGTGATCTTGAATAAACAGATGCCGTAAGTCCATAAACAGTATCATTCATCAAGCTTATAGCCTCTTCATCATGGCACACTTTCATAATGCCAATGATAGGCCCAAATGATTCTTCCTGCATCACCAGCATATCATTAGTAACCTGACATAAAACAGTTGGCTCAAAATAATTACCGGGCCTCGCAATACGCTTTCCCCCACATAACAACTGTGCTCCTTTTGTTAATGCGTCCTGTACTTGATTTTCTAAAATCTCTATTTGTGCCGGCCTTGTAAGTGCAGCGATATAAACCCCCTCATCCATAGCTGATCCGATCTTCCATGATGTTACTTCTTCAACAAAAGCGGCCACATATTTATCATAAACCAGTTCGTGTACATAAATACGCTCAACAGAACAACAGCTTTGGCCATTATTGTAAAAAGCCCCATCTGCAGTACCAATGGCCGTATTTTTAATATCGGCAATATCATCTGTAATATATAACGGATCTTTTCCACCAAGTTCCAGTTGACAGGGTACCATTTTGTGAGCCAGTTTTTGGTAAATGAATTGTCCGGTTTGATATGACCCGGTAAAATAATACCCATCCAATTCCATATCAAGTAAAGCGGCACCAACAGGACCTTTACCAATCGCTATCTCAAAAACATTTTTTGGAACCCCGGCTTCTAAAAGCAGTTTGCGAATTTGCAAACCGGTTAAACTGGCAAACTCAGAGGGTTTATATAAAACAGCATTACCGGCAAGCAGCGCAGGAATAATAACATTGATACCCACTAAGTAAGGATAATTCCAGGCCGAAATATTGCAGATGATCCCCAGGGGTTCATACACAATTTTTTCGCCCATGTTGGCTTCTTCAACCATATATTCATCTGCCAAATAAGTTGTAGCATGTTTACATAGCCACGCTATTCTTCCTCTTGCTCCATTTATTTCATTAATGGATTGTTGTAATGGTTTACCCACTTCTGAGGTTAATAGATCAGCAAGTTCTGCCTGATGGTTTTCCAATAAAAGGTGAAACCGCATGAGTATGTCTACCCTTTGTTGCAAGGGAATAGTTTGCCAATTGGACTGCCCGATTTTTAAATTTGTAAATTTTTCTGATAAAGACTGATCATTGTCCTCATCAAGTTTTATTATTTCCTGGCCTGTTGCCGGATTGATTACAGTGAGTTGCATATATGTTTAATTAGAGCGTCTCTTATATTTTTACTAAATACACTTTGCTGGTCTGGCAACCGTTCGGGATGCCATTGTACTGCCATTAAAAACGCGTCTTCGGGATGCGTTGATTCAATGGCCTCAATGAGACCATCCGCTGAATAAGCAACGGCCATTAAATGGGCGCCCAGCTTATTTATAGACTGATGATGGGAACTGTTAACTTCGCCTGATCCCTGGTTTACTATATGGTAAAGCTGTGACTCCTTTATAATTTGAACAGGGTGTACTTTATCATTGATTTCTTTTTTATGCACGGCATTTTTAACAGCCCCATTATCCAAATGCAAACTGCCGCCTTTAAATACATTGATTAATTGCAAGCCCCTGCAAATACCAAAAACAGGCTTATGCAACTCAAGTGCCCTGGCCAATACAGCTATTTCAAATTGATCACGAATAGTATTAAAAACTTCAGGCGCATTGGGATAACCGGTATAATTTTCCGGTTTGATATCTACACCCCCTGTTAATACAATACCATCACAAGTATTCACATCATCAACGTTGTTTTTAGTAAAAGAAAGTTCCACAATGTCTATATCATCATCACCCTTTATCCAGCGTGGATAATTTGCATAATTTGTTTCAGATAGCGTTATGCCAATTTTCATTTTTAAACAATAAAATTATAAGGCTTTTAAATATAAATTTTTAAAATCATCCCTGCTTACCGGTTTGGGGTTATTGGGATGTGCAAAATCTGCCAATGCCAGATCAGCCAAGGTGTCGATATGTTCGGGTTTAACGCCAATTTCACTAAGCTTATGCGGGATATTTATTTTAGTATTTAAATCAAATAAATACTGCACTACCGCATCCCCGGTATGTTCTTTTAATTGTAAAGCTTGAGCCATTCTTTTAAATTTATCTTCATGGCCCGCGATATTAAATTGCATGCCATAAGGCAAATTAACAGCATTAGCCAGTCCGTGATGCGTATCCAGTAAAGACGATAATGGATGAGCCAGAGAGTGTACAACGCCAAGCCCCTTTTGAAAGGCAATGGCACCCATCATCGACCCCAGCAACAGGTTAGTTCGGCTTTCAATATCCGGATCATTGGTGGCTTTTTCCAAAGATTCACTGATCAAACGCATACCTTCCAATGCAATACCATCACAGATGGGATGAAAATTTTTAGCCAGAAAAGCTTCCATATTATGCGTAAGTGCATCCATGCCGGTAGCGGCTGTAATAAATGGCGGTAAGTCCATGGTAAGCAACGGATCGGCAAATACCATGGCAGCTAAAAGTTTTGGAGAAAACAATATTTTTTTCTGATGGGTCTCATCATCCGATATGATCGCACTTCTGCCAACTTCGCTTCCTGTACCGGCAGTTGTTGGGATGGTAATTAAAGTGGGTACACTGTTGGTAATAAATACATCGCCGCCAATTAAATCATCATATTTAAAAAGATCTTCCCGATGATTTATTCTTAGAGCAATGGCCCGGGCTACATCTAAACCCGCACCGCCTCCTATGCCAACGATGCAATCGCATTGGCCTTCGTCATACGCATCGCCACCTTTATACACATCTGATTTTACCGGGTTTTTATGAATATCAAAAAACAGTTTTGGATCTAATCCGGCCTGTTGCAGATCGGTAATGATCTGTTTAAAAAATGATAATGCAGATACATTGGGATCGGTGACTACCAAGGGTTTAAAAAAATTATTTTTCTTTAAATAATCCGGTAATTCCTTTACCACCCCGGGGCCAAAACGGATGATGGTAGGAAAATTGAATTGCGCTATCATGTGTTACTGTTTTATATTTTTTAGTTTTGCTGCTTGCCCTACTTATATAATTTCAAAATATCTTTTTACTTCCCAATCGGTAACTACTTTGCCGAACTGACGCCATTCCCATTCTCTTGTTTGTGTAAAATGCTGAACAAATACGTCTCCAAAAAGGGTATTGGCTATTTTTGAATCCCGCATTTTCATGGTGCTGTCGATCAGGTTTTTCGACAGCGACCCATGGGCCATATCTATATAACCATTACCGGTAGTATGGGGTTGTGTTAACTGCAGGTTATTTTTTATACCATATAAGCCGGCAGCCAGGCAAGCGGCAATGGCCAGATAAGGATTGGTATCTGCTCCTACTATTCGGGTTTCAACCCTGCAGGAACTAGCCCCTGTAGGCAAAGCCCGTAAGGCCACCGTACGGTTATCGATGCCCCATGTACAGGTTGTAGGCGCCCAGGCACCCTCCACCAATCGCTTGTAAGAATTGACCGTAGGAGCGATCATGGGTAATATCTCTGGCAAACAAACTAGCTGACCTGCAATAAAAGACCGCATGAGGTCACTCATTTTTTCTGGATTGCCTTCATCATAAAACAAATTTTTACTGGCATCGGCATTCCAAATACTTTGGTGCACATGTCCGCCGCAGCCTGGTAAATTTTCAGAAACTTTGGCCATAAAAGTAGCCATGATCCCGTGTTTATAGGCGATTTCTTTTACGGATGTTTTAAATAATACCGCCCGGTCTGCCGATAAAACAGTGGTCCCATATTTGATGGCTGCTTCATATGTACCGGGGCCTGTTTCGGTATGTAAACCTTCAATGGGAATATCAAATTTTACTAAAAGGCTGAACAGATCAGTAAAAAAATCATTTTTCAAGCCCGTTCTCAATATAGAATAACCAAACATACCGGGAGTAAGCGGTGTCAGGTTTTGGAAATTTTTATGGGAGGCAGTTTCCGGTGTTTCAGCAAAATTATACCATTCAAATTCCTGTGAGAGCAAGGGCGTAAAACCCGCCAGACTGGCTTCTGTTTCTATTTTCTTCAGTAATTGTCTGGGACAAATTTCCAATGGACTGTTATCGGGCT
>CANKNL010000051.1 GCA_947483345.1 Chitinophagaceae bacterium
AATATTCGTGTAACTTGCCGGCGGCCGGCAGGTTCGTGTCATTGCTTCTAAATTCGTGTTATGGAATTTCGCTTAGAATTTACTCCCAAACCTTTTGATGTAAAAATTAACCATCGGCAAAACTTAATGTTGATTGGCTCCTGCTTTACCGAACAGATCGGAACCAAACTTTCCAACCATAAGTTTACTGTTCTGGATAATCCCAACGGTATTTTGTTTAATCCTGTCAGTATTGCCAAATCTATTTCAGCTTACATAGAAAATAAACAATTCAAAGAATCAGATCTGTTTTACCAAAATGAAAGCTGGAACAGTTGGGAACACCACAGCCGGTTTTCTCATCCCGATAAAAAGATATGCCTGAACGGAATAAATGAATCTCAATCCAAAGCAAATGCGTTTTTAAAAAATGCAGATTGGTTATTGATTACACTGGGCTCGGCCTTTGTGTACGAACTCAGCTCTCCTTCGGGAGAGTGGTTGGGGCTGAGGCCAGTTGTTGCCAATTGCCATAAAGTGCCAACAGATAAATTTAGTAAACGTCTTTTATCTGCTGATGAAGTTTTTGCTGATTTGAACAAAGTGATTGAAAAAGCAGTGGCCTTTAATCCGCAGATTAAAATCATTTTCACCATCAGTCCGGTGCGGCATTTGCGTGATGGATTTGTAGAGAACAACCGCAGCAAAGCCACATTGATACAGGCTGTTCATCAGCTGGTAGAAAAAAACAGTCATTGTTTTTATTTTCCGGCATACGAACTGGTGATTGACGACCTGCGTGATTACCGCTTTTTTGCCGAAGACATGGTGCATCCCAATTATGCAGCCACCAATTATGTTTGGGAAAAATTTATTGCAACCTGCATTGATGAATCAGCGCAACAACTGATGAAAGAGATTGCTGTAATTGTGGCTGCCAAAAATCACAAACCATTCAACCCCACATCTGAGCAACACAAAAAATTTCTCCAAACCAATTTTGAGAAAGTAAAAAAACTACAACAACAATTCCCTTATTTAATGCTTAAAGAAGAAGAAGCTTTCTTCAAGTCTTGATCTCCGGGTTCCCCCTTTAGGGGGCGGAGGGGGTTAATGTATCCTGTCACCCCTTAATTCCATCTCCTTCATTAATTCTTTTTCATATTTCAACCATTCGGCCCAGCGTTTCCGCACAACTTTCTTATCTAAATAATGCTCTGCAAGTGTAATAAACAAAGTATAATGCCCCGCTTCACTTTCCATAAATTTTCTGTAAAAATTGCGCATATATGCATCATCCAGACCTTCACTTAATCTTTTAAAACGCTCACAGCTGCGGGCTTCTATCAATGCCATGATCAGCATCTGGTCTAAAAACCGGTCATCGGGGCTGCCATCTTTTTTTTGAAATTGCAGCAGGCTATTAACATACACATCCTTGCGTTGCCTGCCGAGTTTAAGGTCACGCTTTTTAAGTTCGGCAATTACCATTCTAAAATGTCCCCATTCTTCAGTAACAATCGGGGCAAGTTCTTCTACCAGTAATTCTTTTTCGGAATTTTTTGTGATCAACGAAATGCAGGTTGTGGCAGCTTTTTGCTCACAATAAGCATGGTCGCTCAAAATTTCATTCAATTGTAATTCTGCTAAATTTACCCATCGGGGATCGCTGGGTAATTGTAATCCTAAAATGTTTTTAACGTCCTCCGATAACTTTTCCATAAATACAAAAATAGAAAAGCCCGACTGTTTTAACCAAACTGATTTATATCCGCTACCATATTATTGCCTGATTACCGAAAAAAGACCAACACCTGTGGTTGCCGTTTCTAATCCTATAGTACCAACCAGGCTGGTTGACGTGGAAACATATTTGGCAGACAAAGTATAATTGGCACTTGATCCTGTATACTTATAAAATGCTTTAACACTATCCTGTACAAGTTGCCATGTGCCAGTTGCATTGTCAATGCCCGTGCTGTTATTTCCCAGTATATCAATGGTACCATTTGATTTAAAAGTTAACGAAAAAACATAGGTTGGATTACCCAATGTATTACCATACTGGCCAGTGCCAATCCATGTACCTACAGGGCTAAGTGATGGGGCTGTAGGCGTATTTTCCTTACTGCAGGATGTGATTACATGTATAAATACAAAAGTTGTTACAAATAGACATAGAATCCTTTTCATCATGTTCATGTTTAAGACATTTTAAAATAGTGTTGCTAATGCATCATAAACAAACATCATACCAGCGAAAAGGAATGTGGGTATTTTACAAATTATTTATAAAATAATATATAAATAACATTAAGTATAATATAAGATTCTGCAAAATATCCGATTCAGTAATTTAAAACCAAAATCGGGTATTAATGCAGATTTTAGTATTTTACAGTAAATAACACCTATTATGAAAATAGTTCCTTTTATAATTTCTGCTGTAATCACTACATCACTGGTTATTACATTAAATACAAGTCTTAAAATAAAAGGTAAAGATGCACCCCCATTTGGCGCTTTTTTTAGCCCCCAGCACGGGTTCTGGCAAAATGCTGAATCTGCATCAGCCGATTTTACTGCTGATCTTAAATTTCCACAGTTGACCGGTAAAGTTGAGGTGTATCTGGATGATCGTTTAGTACCCCATATTTTTGCTGAGCAGGAAAATGATGCATACTTCGTGCAGGGATTTCTGCATGCAAAATTCAGGCTTTGGCAAATGGAGTTACAAACCTTTGCTGCCGGCGGAAGAGTGAGCGAAGTGTTAGGTGAAAAAGGATTAGAACACGACCGAGAGTTCAGACGCTTGGGTATGGTTTATGCGGCTGAAATTGCTTTACAGGAGGTTGACAAGGACCCGGCTATTAAAGCGATGTATGATGCCTATACAGCGGGTGTAAATGCATATATCGAAAATCTTACAGCAAGTTCTCTTCCCGTTGAATATAAATTGATTGGTTATAAACCTGAAAAATGGACCAACCTTAAAAGCTCACTTTTTCTAAAGTACATGTGCTACGACCTGGCTGCGCATGATGACGATTTTGAAATGACCAATGCCAAAAGTTATTTTAACGCAGATGATTTTGCAAAACTGTATCCCAGCATTCAGGATTCTTTAGATCCTATCATACCAAAAGGAACCATTTTAGATTCGCAAAAAGTATTTCCGGTTGCACCGCTTATGGCAGATTCAGTTTATTTTAACAACCACGACCTGGCCATTTCTGAACCCTCAAAACCCGATAGAGATAATGGCAGTAATAATTGGGCCGTGAGTGGGAGTAAAACAAAAAACGGTGCCCCTATATTATGCAACGATCCTCATCTGTCTTTAAACCTGCCTTCACTCTGGTACGAATTACAGATTTCTACACCTACTTTTAATGCCTATGGTGTTAGTTTTCCAGGCGCACCGGGTGTAATTATTGGTTATAACGATAGCTGTGCCTTTGGTTTTACCAATGGAGGCCGTGATGTAAGGGATTATTTCGAAATTAAATTTAAAGATGACAGCAGAAAGGAATATTTTTTTAATGGCACTTATCAAACAACAACATTCAGAGTGGATACCATTAAAATAAAAGGGAAGCCCGATTTTATTGATTCCGTTGCCTATGTACAACTTGGCAAGGATTGGTGTCCGGTTATGTTCGATAAATCTTTTTCGGGTGGCCGTAATACTAACAAAAAATATTATGCAGTTAGATGGAAAGCCCATGATCCCAGCAATGAATTGAAGATATTTAACATGATGAACCGTGCGAAAAATTATACAGACTATTCGGCTGCTGTCACCAATTTGCGTACACCCGGACAAAACTGTGTATTTGCCTGTAAGAATGGCGACATCGCTATTCGCACACAGGGCGAATGGCCGGCTAAATGGAAAGGCCAGGGCGATTTTGTGATGCCGGGCTTTGATAGCAGCTATTTATGGCAAGGCATGATACCGCAGAATGAAGTGCCTTATCAATATAACCCTGAAAGAGGTTTTGTTAGTAGTGCCAATCAAAAACCTGTTGATGATAACACTTATCCGTATTATTTGGGCAGAAATTATCCACTGTACCGCGGATTTGAAATCAACAGAAGATTGACTGCGATGAACAGCATCACCCCACAGGATATGATGGCACTGCAAACTGATAATTTTAATGCACCGGCTGCCATGTTAATGCCTTTGTTTTTAAAAAATATGACAGAAAATGATTTAAGCAGCGATGAAAAAAAATACCTTGACTATTTAAAAGGATGGGACCTGCGAAATGATGTAGGGTCCAAAGGCGCTACCGTATTTGAAATACTCTGGACCAATTTACAAGACACGGTTTTTATGGATGAATACAGTAAAGCTCCAAAAGTGATCATTCGGCCTTTCGAATCATCCTTGCTGGAAGGGCTTTTAAAAGATTCGGCCTATAAATTTTTAGATAATATCAACACGCCCCAAACAGAAACACTGGCTGATAATTTGACGGCAGCCTTTAAAAAAACGTCTAATACTTTAAAAAAAGCTGAGGACAACGGCAAATTGGATTGGGATAAATATAAAGGAACACATATTGACCACCTGGCAAAACTGGCACCGTTTAGCCGGATGAATTTGCCTATTGGTGGTGGTACACATAATATTAATGCCACCAAACCAACACATGGTCCAAGCTGGCGAATGGTCATCAGCCTGACAGCTAAAACCGAAGCCTATGGCGTTTATCCCGGCGGACAAAGTGGTAACCCCGGCAGTAAATTCTATGATAGTTTTGTTGATCAATGGGCAGCCGGTAAATATTATTCACTATGGATGATGACCAAAGCCGAGACCGGTGACAAACGGATTTTGGCAACAATGCGGTTTAATAAATAATTAAAAAAATTGAAGAGGTGCCGATTTGATCTGTCGGCATGCTTCATTTTTGATGTTACAAATTTTCAAATTTTCAAATCAATGTTATGAAATTATTCATCTCTTTTATACTGACCATCTTATTAAGTTTTACTTTTTGTTTGTTTTTCCCCTGGTGGGCCATTGCCATTGCGGCATTTGTAGTGGCGGCATTAATTCCCCAAAAACCAGTTAAGGCATTTTTAACAGGCTTTATGGCATTGTTTGTTTTATGGGGCGGCTTAAGTTTTTGGTTAAGCTATAACAATGAACATATGCTGGCTCATAAAGTATCCCAACTTATTTTAATGATAGATAATCCGATATTATTAATTGTTGCAACAGCTTTAATTGGGGCATTGGTTGCAGGTTTTGCGGCTTTAACAGGTAGCTATCTGCGCAAATCCAAATCATAAAAACCGGTTCATTAAATTTAGATTTTCAGTAACAAAATCGACGTTAATTTTGTTATTCTCAAAACAAATTATGCCCAAAACCTTATTATTCATTTTTATTTTTTTTGTCAACAGTTCTTCGGCCCAAAAAATTTATGGTACCGTATTTTCAGATAAGGGCGATCTGTTGCCTTATGCTTCGGTTACCATTAAAGGCACATCCATTGGTGCCAGTGCCAATAACAAAGCCAAATTCTCCTTTTCTGTTTCACCGGGTACATACACAGTCGTTTGTCAGCATATTGGATATCAGATGCAGGAAAAAAATATAACCATAAAAAATACCGATGAAGAAATGACTTTCATTATTGCCAATCAACAACTGGATATGACCGAGGTGGTTGTAAAAAGTGGCGAAGACCCGGCCTATGCCATCATCAGGGAGGCTATTAAAAAAAGGGCATTTTATAATGAACAGGTAACCGGTTTTGAATGTGCTTTGTATACCAAAGACCTGATGAAACTGCGTAAGCTTCCTAAAAAGATACTTGGCCGTAAAATAGAAGATGAAGATGTAAAAGAAATGGGGCTTGATTCTTCCCGCAGAGGTATTTTTTATCTATCCGAATCTGTGGCCAGGGTATATATTAAACAGCCCGATAAATTTAAGTTGGAAGTACAGAGCAGCAGAGTTAGTGGCAGCGATGGCTTTGGATTTACATTTCCCACATTTATTAGTTTTTATCAAAATAATGTGTCCGTTTTTCTAGATCGACTTAATCCTCGGGGATTTGTATCACCCATTGCCGATGCAGCATTAAGCATGTACAAATATAAATACCTGGGCAGTTTTTACGAAGATGGAAAAGAGATCAACAGTATCCAGGTTATTCCAAGGCGTAATTATGAGCCCGTATTTTCTGGTACCATTAATATTACTGATGGCGATTGGCGTATTCACAGTCTGGACCTGCTTTTGACCAAAACGGCACAACTGGAAATTGTGGATACCCTGCACATAACCCAGATTCATGTACCTGTTGGTAATGAAATGTGGCGGGTAAAAAACCAATTTATTCAGTTTAGCTTTAAACAATTTGGAATAGATGCCCTCGGCCATTTTGTGTCTGTTTATTCAGACTATAAGATCAACCCGGTTTTTGCAAAGAACAGATTTAATAATGTGGTTGTTAATTACGATACGGCATCCAATAAAAAATCAATAGCCTATTGGGATACCACCCGGCCGGTACCGCTTGAAACCGAAGAGAAAATGGATTACCTGGTTAAGGACAGTTTATTTTTGGTGAACAAAGATTCATTACAAAGTCAATCATCTGTTGATTCGTTAAATAAAAAACAAGGCAAACTAAAAATATATGATGTTTTCTGGAAAGGATTGCACCGAACCAAATATACCGTTAACGGTAACCATAATTGGGGTATTGAATCGTTGATACAAGGGTTGGAATATAATTTGGCAGAAGGGGTAGTGGTAAATTTCTTACCATATTACAACCGCTATTTAAAAAAAATAAAAACTAATTTTTCTTTTGAACCCAGTTTAAGATATGGATTCAGTAACACCCATCTGAATGCCTGGGCCAATCTTATTTTTAGAACCCGTGATTGGGAGTCGGATAAAAAATTAAAACGCCAAACCTGGATCATTTCCGGTGGTAAAAGAGTTAGCCAGTTTAATAAGGCCAATCCTATTGCTACACTTACCAATACCGTTAATAGTTTATTCTGGGGGGATAACTATATGAAAACGTACGAAAATTATTTTGCGGCCATTAATTTTAGTAAGCGTTATGAAAACGGTTTACGATTTAATGTAAATGCCCTTTACGAAGACAGGATACCACTTAATAACAGTACCGATTTTATTGTGTTTAAAAAAGATTCAAATAATATAACGCCCAATTATCCTTACGAAAAAATGACCACACAGTTTACCCAACACCAGGCTTTTATAATCAGTGTGGATATCAGTATCAAGCCCGGACAAAAATACATCCAGTATCCTAACCGTAAAATGTCGTTGGGCTCAAACTATCCCACTTTTAACTTTAATTATACAAAAGGGGTTGAACATTTTTTAGGCAGTGATGTCAATTTTGATAAATGGGCCATCAGTGTTAATGATGATAAGAATTTTAAACTGGCCGGGTTATTAAAATACAAATTGGGTGTTGGCGGTTTTTTAAATTCAAATAAAGTGTTTATCCAGGATTACCAACACTTTAATGGCAACAGAACTTTACGGGCCAGTGAATATGTGAACAGTTTTCAGTTAGCCCCATACTATGCAAACAGTACGATCAGTTCGTTTTATACGTACGGTCATCTGGAGCATCATTTTAATGGATTACTAACCAATAAAATTCCTTTATTTAAACGACTGAACTGGAACCTCGTAGCAGGGGGCAATGCTTTTTATGTGAATGGCAAAAATAATTATGTAGAAATATTTGCCGGGCTCGAAAATATTTTAAAAGTTTTCAGGATCGATTTTGTGACGTCTTATAACAATGGCAAGCAGGGGCTAAATTCTGTACGCATTGGCACGGGCGGCATATTGGGAGCCAATCTGCTGGGTAATAATTCCAGGAGCCGCCGCTCATCAATCAGTTTGTAATTATTTTTTATTCAATATCTTTGCTGCTCCATTTGGTTTGCCTGCAAGCATCCAATATGCCGTTTGGCGTATTTCCCGTATGGCGGGATCAAATATTAAATTATGGCCGTATTACACAATCGCATTTCCCAGGCGGAATTAAAAAAACTATTGTACGCAGAAACTGAGCCGCGTACAACTATTTCTTTCTATCAATATTTTTTGGTTGATGATCCCAAACAGTTAAGAGATGACCTGTATAAAGCGCTGACCCAATTAAAAGTATTCGGGCGTATTTATATTGCAACAGAAGGTATCAATGCACAGATCAGCTTACCGGTTAAACAGGTTGATGCATTCAGAGCCTATCTTAATACCATGCCTCCCTTGCATCATATCAGGCTAAATGCAGCGGTTGATGACGACGGTAAATCTTTTTGGGTGCTAAAAATTAAAGTGCGGGAAAAAATTGTAGCCGATGGCATAACTGATCCCGGCTTCAGTATGCAAAACAAAGGAAGCTATGTAAATGCTGTGCAAATGAATACCTTATTGCAGGATGATGATACGATTGTTATTGATATGCGTAATCATTACGAATATGAAGTAGGCCATTTTGTAAAAGCCATAGAAATACCCAGTGATACCTTTAGAGAACAGTTACCTATGGCTGTTGATATGCTGAAGGATAAAAAGGATAAGCACATCATCATGTATTGCACGGGCGGTATCCGTTGCGAAAAAGCAAGTGCTTATATGTTGCATCATGGCTTCAATCAGGTGTATCACCTGGAAGGCGGTATCATCAACTATGTCCGGCAGGCTAAGGAAGCGGGCATAGAACCCCGATTCATAGGTAAAAATTTTGTATTTGATGACCGGCTGGGCGAGCGGATCACTGATGACATTATTGCCAAATGCCACCAATGCGGTAAGCCTGCCGATACGCATACCAACTGTAAAAATGATGGCTGTCATTTGTTATTTATACAGTGTGATCAATGTGCAGCAGAGTTCGATGGCTGTTGTACAACGGAATGCCAAACCATTTTTAATATGCCATTAAAAGAACAGCAGGAATTACGCAAGGGTATAGATAAAGGGATGATGGTTTTTAATAAAAGTAAAAAACGGTTGAGACCCAGATTGGATGAGCTGTAAGAATGTCATTTCTATTTGATCCACTTTATACAAACCGGATTGGGGATGGTTATTCTTTTCCCGGTATCCGTTAAAAGCCCCGTTAGTGCATCCGTTTTAAAAATTACAATCTCATCAGAATGTTGGTTTGCCACCAATAAAAAATTTCCGGAAGGATCAAAATTAAAATTTCGCGGTGTTTTACCAAATGTAGACTGGTGACCAGTTAATGTTAGTTTTCCGGTTACGGCATCTATAGAAAAAATACTGAGATGGTTGGCATTGGCCCGGTTACTGCAGTATAAAAATTTGCCATTTGGTGAGATGTGTATATCTGCACTTCCCGCTTCTCCATTAAAATCAACAGGTAAGGTGCTCAGTCGTTGAATGGGATTAAGTTTTTTGTTTTTATAATTAAACGTAACAACCGTTCCGCTAAGTTCTTCAATTAAGTAAGCAAATTTGTTGTTTTGCGAAAAGGCCATATGCCTGGGCCCAGAGCCTGGCTTTGATAAAACAAAGGGCTGCCTGCCGGGCTTTAAGTTATGTGTAAAAGGATCCATATCGTACAGCATTATTTTATCAGTACCTAAATCTGTGGCGAATAACTGAAAACTGGTTGATGAAAAATGTGTATAATGAACATGCGGACTATTCTGTCTTTTACTATTTATACCTGAACCCGTTAGTTGAATTGTTTGTGATGCTTGTCTCAGATGTCCATCTTGCTCCACCGGAAAAATAGCTATCGAGCCACCCGTGTAATTTGCAACAGCAATCGTTTTTCCGGTGTTATCAATACTTACATAACAGGGATGCATACCACCTGATGGTTGTTTGTTTATTTCAGCAAGGTTTCCTGTTGCTGCATTAAAAGAGAAGGCCGTGATTGTACCACCCATAGGAACAAGGGTACTATCTGCATTTTCATTTACGGCATAAACATATTTTTCATTTGGCGACACCGCCAAAAAAGAAGGATTAGAGCTTTTAGCGATACTGATTAAACGATGATCGGCTGTTACAGAATTAAATTTGTACACATAAATGCCTTCACTCTTACCGGCTGTATAAGTGCCAATTAGTAAATAATGTTCATCCTGTGCAGTAAGCGATAGTGTACTAATTAATAAAAAAGGGAAAAGTAATTTTTTCAAATTCGGATTATAGTTAAAGGTTAGTTTTACACATGGGTTTTGTCAAGATGATCGAGTACAGCTAAAATACGGGCATCTGTATCCTCTTCATTTAATTTCTGTGGTACAAACTTTTCTCCGATAATTTTTTCATATAGTTCAATATACCTGTTTGAGATCGTTTCTACCCAGGCATCACTCATGGTTGGCACAATTTGACCTTCCTTACCCATAAAATTATTTTCAATAAGCCATTCTCTTACAAACTCTTTGCTCAGTTGTTTCTGGCGTTCACCCTTTTGTTGCCTTTCTTCAAAGCCATCAGCATAAAAATAGCGGGATGAATCTGGGGTATGAATTTCATCAATCAAAATAATCGTATCTCCAATTTTACCAAATTCATATTTGGTATCCACTAAAATGAGGCCCTGTTTGGCCGCCATTTCTTTTCCTCTTGCAAATAATTGAAGGGCATAATGGCAAAGGTTTTTCCATTCAGCTTCGGAGGCCAGCTTTCTGGCTAAAATGTCGGCAGCAGAAATATCTTCATCATGTCCTTCATCAGCCTTGGTGCTGGGCGTAATGATAGGGCTTGGAAAATAATCATTTTCCTTCATGCCATCGGGTAACTGTACGCCACATAATGTTCGCCCACCTGCCGAATAAGTTCTCCAGGCATGACCCGTTAAATTACCCCTTACTACCATTTCAATTTTAAAAGGCTGGCATTTTTTGCCAATGCTTACATGTGGTGCAGGAACAGATATTAGCCAATTTTGGCATATATCTGCAGTGGCATTAAGCATATAAGCAGCAATCTGATTTAATACCTGTCCCTTAAAAGGAATGGGCCGGGGTAAAACAACATCAAAGGCCGAAATACGGTCACTGGCAAACATTACTAAATATTTGTTGGAAATTGAATAAACATCTCTTACTTTGCCTTTGTAAAAGTCGGTTTGCTGCTTAAATTTTAACGATTTCATTTTGCTAAATTACCATCAACCGGTTTAAAAAAAATCATTCACACTGAACAAATTATCAACAGGCAGGGAAAATAAATTTCTCAGGTAGAAATAACAATGCTTAATTTGCTTTATATTTAAAACCAAAATACGAGATATGAGAAAAGTTACAAGCTATTTGGTTGCATTTTTATTGGCTAATATTATTACAGTAGGCGCCAATGCACAAAATGTTACCATTAACGGCAATGTTAGAAACAGTAATACGAAAGAAGGTTCAGGAGCTGTTTCTGTTTTTATAAAAGGGGACGATAAAGGTACCTTTACTGATGACAAAGGAAATTTTAAATTAACAGTAAAGAAATTGCCTGTTACACTTTTAATTTCATCTGTAGGGTATGAAATAAAGGAAGTTGTTGTTTCCAATGCTTCTGCCAAAATTCAAGTTGAATTTACACCTACTAATATTCTGGGACAGGAAGTGGTGGTTTCTGCAAACCGGGTTCCACAAAAAATAATGGAATCTCCGGTATCAATCGAAAGAATAAGTGCGGCTAATATCCGTAATGCTCCTGTAAGCAGTTATTATGATGTTGTTACTACCTTAAAAGGTGTTGATATAACAACTTCATCACTTACTTTTAAAACACCTACAACCCGTGGTTTTAACTCCAGTGGTAATACCCGTTTTAACCAATTGGTTGATGGTATGGATAATCAGGCACCGGGCTTAAACTTTTCGGTTGGAGCCATTATTGGTTTAAGTGAACTGGATGTAGATAATATGGAATTGTTATCTGGCGCGTCTTCGGCATTATATGGTGCCGGCGGTATGAATGGTACACTATTAATGACCAGCAAAAATCCTTTTAAATACCAGGGCTTATCCGTTTTAATTAAAGAAGGATTAATGCATGTTGGCAGTACCAGTCAGCGTGACGCTTCTGCTTACCATAACTGGAATATGCGTTGGGGTAAAAAAGTTTCAGAAAAATTCGCTTTTAAAATAAATGCCGAATTAATTCAGGCAAAAGACTGGCTGGGTAGGGATTACCGAAATTATGCACGGGCTGCTACTGGCGGTAATGTAAAGGCAGGTGACCGTAATTCTGACCCTAATTATGATGGTATCAATACTTATGGCGATGAAACCACTGCAGAAATAAGAACAGCGGTTTTAAACAGCATTGCTGCATCGGCACCATTTCTTAAAAACTTTATTGATACCCTGAATGGTGGAGCGGCTATTAATGTTTCCCGTACCGGTTATACCGAAAAAGAAGTAACCAATCCCAATACGGTTAATTTTAAATTGGGCGCTTCATTGCATTATAAAGTTACACCCTACACCGAAGCCAGCTTAACAGGCTATTGGGGTACAGGTAATACCGTTTATACCGGAAGTGAAAGATATTCTTTGAAAGAATTTAAAATGGGACAGTACAAATTTGAACTGTTAAACAGATATTGGTCATTCAGGGCTTATACCACACAGGAAAATGCCGGTGAGTCATTTAACTCTACAGTAGCTACCCGTTTATTTAATGAAAGCTGGAAACCAAGTGGTGGCGCAACCGGATGGTTTTCGCAATATTCTCAAACCTATTTAGGAGCCAGGTTAGTAGGGATGACAGATGCTGCTGCACACGCTGCAGCACGTGCTCAATCCGATATTGGCCGTCCTCTAGCTGGCAGCACACAATTCAAAAAATCATATGATTCCATCCGTACCAAACCTATTAAAACTGGTGGTGCCTTATTACTTGATAAATCTGATCTGTATGTTTTAGATGGTAATTATAACATGAGCCATATTACCGGTAAATGGGTTGATCTTTTAATTGGCGGTAGTTACAAACAATATGTTTTAAATTCTGAGGGCACTTTATTTGCCGATTCTACAGGACCGCTTAAAATTTCGGAATATGGCGCTTATTTACAAGCCAGCCGTAAAATTATGAATCTGGTTAGCTTAACCGTTTCGGGCCGCTACGATAAAAATCAAAATTTTAAAGGTCGTATCACACCAAGAGCAACCGCATTAGTTAGAATTAAGGAAAATAATAATGTTCGTATTTCATATCAAACGGCTTACCGTTTTCCATCCAACCAACAACAGTATATAAATCTGGCCGTGGGTAGTAATGTACGTTTAATTGGAGGTAACGCTGGTTTCAGAACACTGTTTAATTTTGCCGGTAATCCAATCTATGATTTTGATGCCTTAAGAAAAGGCAATATTCTTGGATATACCCCTCAGGACTTGAAGCCAGAATCCCTATCTTCTTTTGAAGTTGGTTATAAGGGGTTGATGTTACAGAATAAATTACTGGTTGATGTGTATGGTTATTTTGGAACCTATAAAGATTTCTTAGGCAGAAAAGTGACTGTTCAACATACAGGCAGCGGCTCAATTGCTTTATCTGATACTTTAAATGGCTATCGTTATTCCATTCCTGTTAATTCAACCGTAAAAGTTAAATCTTATGGTTTTGGTTTAAGTGTGGATTACAGATTACCATTGAACTTTACCATTGGAGCCAATATGTCGTCTGATATTCTGCAGGATGTACCAACAGATTTTATTGCATATTTCAATTCACCTAAATATAAAGCAAACGTATCATTTGGTAATTCTGGTTTTGGTCCGGATAAAAATTTAGGATTTAGTGTGGCTTACCGCTATCAGGGTGGGTTCTTATACCAGGGCGATTTTGCAACGGGTAATTTACCGGCTGTACAAACCCTAGATGCTCAAATCAGTTTAAAACTACCTAAAGCCAACAAGTCTGTTATTAAATTGGGGGCTACTAATTTATTGAATCAATACTATTATAATGCAGTAGGAAACTCTCAGATCGGCGGGTTGTACTACCTGAGTTTTGGTTATAATATCTATTAATCAATTCTTATAAATT